>PWGE01000414.1 GCA_003554345.1 Candidatus Sumerlaeota bacterium
CAATATATATTTCTATGGTTTCGGGTCATGGTTGAAAGGATTACCGGAAAGTCATGTTATACAAGGTTGATACCGGCAAATGAATAACAATCTTCACTCTTGACCCTTTTCATTGGAAAAGAGGATGACAATGCTCATTATTTATGCCCATCCCAATAAAGATGGTCACTGCGGTTGTTTCCTGGAAAATGTAGTAAAGATTTTAAGGGAGGAAAAAGTCGATTTTGAGATTGTGGACCTTTACCAGATAGGATTTTCTCCGTTATTGAAGCCAGAAGAGCATTATACTTCCGGTCAAAAGCAGGTGGCTCCTCAGGTCCGGAAAATTCAGGAAAAGATTAAACAGCACGATAGGCTCATTTTTATTTATCCGACATGGTGGCAAAATGTGCCGGCTATTTTAAAGGGGTTTATTGACAGGGTTTTTCTGCCGGGATTTGGATTTTCTTACAAAGGGAAATTGCCCCGTGGATTGCTTAAAGAAAAAAAAGCCCTTATTTTTACCAGTACCGGCGCTCCGAGATATATTACGAAAATTCTTTATGGGGACCGGAGCGTCAAGGTCATCAAGAAGGATATCCTCTCTTTTTGTGGCATTAAATCAGATGCTTTTGTTATTGATAATGCGAAGCATTTTTCTGATACCCAAAAAAATCGTATTAACAGAGTGGTTTCAAAAGCGTTGAAAAGATTCTTTACTCTCTTATTTGTTTCTTTTCTTGTTTTACCCGGTTTTTCTCTCTCCCGAATAGATAACTGGCAGGATGTCAATGAGAAAAAGTGCTGGCTGTCAGGAGATGAGAAGCAGGAAGTTACTTCAAAAGAGGTGGTATCTTCTGAAAATATGTACTTATGTGCATTGGCTGTTCGGGCTTTGAGACAAGAGGGAAAAGCTGAAGCTCTTTACCTCGATATTCCCGAACTATCTGCTGTTAGTATTCTTGCCAGGTGGCATCTTGCCGAAATTAAGCGTCGAAATCATAAGATCGAAGAATGCTGGCAAATCCCGGAAAAAATAATACGGCTTCAGCCTGATTATGTGCCGGCAAGGATCAGACTTGCATATGTTTTTCATATAAAAGAGAAATATGATGAGTGCCTTGATGTGGTTAGCAGGATTCAGGAGAAGTGTTCAGACAATTTGGATACGGGTAGCCGTATATGTACCCATTTGATGACTGGTGGAACATAAGGAATGCCGGGAGAAGAGGATTCCATGCTAAAAAGGATATCACCGTGACTGAACACTCTGCGCCAACACGGGGAAGTAGGTGGAGTACATCCTGATGATAGCAGCGTGTTACTTGTCTGTGGAAGTTGTTACCTTATGATGTTCAGAGCGATTGGTGGTGATAAAGACAAAGCGGGTCCCTATCTCCGTTGCAGGCCTGAAAAAAGACCCGAAGTCTCCCGATATCCGTGCCAGGTTTGCCGGGCTCTGTTTAGAGGAGGGGAATGAAGAAAAAGCCTGGTACTATATTCAGAAAACAAAAGAACCTGGCGAGTGTAAACCTCTTGGAAGAAGTTTTGAAAAATCACGAGGATTGAAATTGCAACGTACTCCATCAATCAGACAGTATTGCATGGTTTCCCGGGCTGATTTTTTTGTTACTTCGTTATTGCCTCAGGGAGTTGTTCTGGCAGTTGCCTTATATTATAATGATCCGGTGACGTGGGAACTGGTACCGGCTGTTTTTATCGGGCTTGCAGCCATTCACTGGATGGCAAATCTTACTGATGAATATTTTGACTTTATGAAAGGAATAGATCAGAAGACTGATGAGGGGTTTAAACATCCTCTTGCGGAGGGAACCCTTTCTCCCGGCAGTGTAAAAATGTTACTTTGTCTCTCCTTCTGTGTTGTAATTGCCTGTAGCATCCCTGTCTTTCTGGTTCGGGGCTGGCTGGTTGTACTGTTCATTGCCGCAGGTATTTCCGGCGGTTTCTTTTATACTGCTCCTCCTCTGAATTTTAAATACAGGGGGTTGGGAGAAGCAGGAATAATGCTTTTTATGGGTCCGCTTTTAGGAGTGGGGGGCTATCTGGCATTGACAGGCCGTATTAGTTTGCCCGCTGGACTATTGTTATTTCCTTCCGGGTTGATTATTGCCGCAGTTGTCAATTCAAATAATATCAGAGACCTTCGCCAGGATTCCAGAGCGGGCATAAGGACTGTCCCTGCAATGATCGGAGTTTTTAAGTCATCTGTCCTGGTAGCAGCCGCTCTGGCTTTATCCTTTCTCATTATTATATTCATGGTCATGGCAGATTTGCTGCCCTTATCTGCTCTTCTTGTGTTGGGACTTGTCCCTATGGCAGTTAGCAACCTGAGGACTCTTTTCAGGCTCGATCCCCAAAATATGCCCTGGATTGATAAACGTCTGGCAAAACTGGACATATCCTTTCATGGCATTCTTCTGATCATTCTGTTAGTGGCAACATGGCGATGATGAGAAGCAATATGGATATACCTGTTATTAAAACAATTAAAAAACGGCTGGAAGAAGAGGCTGCAAGATATACATCTTCCCTCGAACAGTATTTCCCTCCTGTAAGGGGCAGGGAGTTCATGGTGAATATGCTGAGAGAACATATCATTTCTGGGGGAAAAAGACTGCGACCGATATTATTTGTCCTTTCCTATATGGGATATACAAAAAAGGGTATCAATGAGACTATTTATCGGGGAGCCCTGGGAATGGAAATGATGCATCTCTTTGCCCTTATCCATGATGATATTATTGACAAGACAGATGAAAGAAGAGGGAAGCCTTCTCTCCATAAACTTTTTGAAACTCGTATTCATAATCAGAAATATGAGTATGCCAGAGGGGAAGATTATGCTCTGGTGGGTGGGGATATTCTTTACTCTTTCGCTCTTGTGTGTTTTATGTCCATGGATATAAAGGCAGACTTGAAATCTGATGCCATGCTCTATCTTTTACAAACAGCATTGCGGACAGGCAGTGGAGAAATTATGGAACTTTACAATGCTGGCAGAGACTTTGATACGATGAAACGACAAGAATTATTAGATTTGTATGAATATAAGTCATCCTGGTACACTTTCATCTGTCCCCTGGTTTTAGGAGCAATGCTTGCGGAAACCAATCAGAAAGAGTTGTCTTCTTTGAAAAAATATGGTTTGTATATGGGATATGCCTTTCAGTTGAAAGATGACCTTCTCGATATGCTGGGTAAACATGAAGCCAAGGGGAGGAGACCTTTTGATGATATTCGGGGAAAGAAAAAAAACCTGCTGTTATGGCATGCATATCAGGCTGCAGTAGAAGAGGACCGTCAGTTTCTGCAGGATGCTTTTCGCTTCTCTGAGTTAACGCTTCAACAATGTCTTGCGGTACAGCAGATATACAGAAAAACTAAAACCTTTGAGTTTGCCTGGAATGAAATATGTGCCAGTATTGAAAAAGCGCGAAAATATTTGCCTGAATTAGAGATGGACGGGGATATTAAAAAAGCCCTGGAGGGGTTTTGTGAAATGATATTAAATGTAAAACAATTAAAAGCCCTTTGTTCTATGTAAATAATGACAATAGACTTCACCGGTAACTAAAGTATGTCATACATCTTTAACAACACCGCATAATATAAGAACTGTTCCGGGAACAGGGATTATGCCTGGCTATGTGAGGTGAAATGCGGGCCCTGAAATAAAAAATCACTCAAAATCCGGTTGTTGTAGACAACAGTGGTAATTATAATTGTCCAGGCGGAAGAAGTTTGAAGAGCCAAAATATTTGCCATCCTCAAAAATACCTCTGCACGTTCAGACAATAGATCTCGTAAAGAAGTTACCGGAAAAATATATAAAAATTCAAAAGTTGTATTGATGCAGAAAATGTACAGGTCAGGTAACCGTAAACAGCAAAAATGGCAACGCTTATACCAGGCAAAGGAGTATTACCAATCCCGTCAAAAAGACTTTAAATAACCTTTTCGTGGTATTATCGATCTTCCTCTCATAGTTTACCCGGGCGGGAATAGCACGGGTGGTACTTTTACTCGTCGAATTCAGCTGAATAAATAAAATTATATACCGTAGCAGTATGAAATGACAAATCAGTGAAAGATACACTGCTGTCGGGGTTATCTCTTAATGCCAGGACAACCATAAGAGGTTATCCCGGTGTTTTGTATTATTAACCTCTCTCTTCAGATCTTGCGGGTTCTATGTGTTGATGAATATTAAAAAATTTCTACTGCAGCCCTGGAATAATTATCTGATCATTTCAATCTTTTTCTTGCAGATACTGAATTGTTATGAAATGGGGAGGTAAATCGATGATACATTTAACGTACAATTCTTTATATTTCATGCTATAATACCCCAAACCAATAAAAAGGAGTGGCGGTATGAAACGAGCAGTGTTCTTATGGGTTATCATTACTACTGCTTCTTTGTTAATGGGCGGAAATGAGTTGCCTCCTTACACCGAATTTATTGAATCTATGCGGGAGCGTAAAGAAGCGGGTGAGTTTTCCAGTGTACACCAGCGTATAGAAGAGTATTTAAATGAATATCCCCAATTGGATAAAGACAGGGTAAGGGAGTTGCAGACAATTGTTGATATAATGGAACGCATTGATTTTGACTTTTCTCTGACCCGGGAGGAACTTCTTGATACACTTGATAACGAAATTGAATTATTTGAACCGGAGGAACTGGAACAATGGAAAGAAAAGGGATTGATTCAGTCAAAGGTGATCGATGATACCACCTATTTTTTTCGCAAAACCATCCCCAATATTTTTTTCCGTTCCCGGGAAATACGAGCGCGGCGTAAAACGCCTGCCAGTGAACTGCCTCTTGCCCTGGTAGAATCTTCTCAGGAAGTGATTTCTGCATATAAGAATGAGTACAATTATTATCATTTGCCCATTACAAGGGTGATACGTTTAACCAATACCATAGACAAAGAACTTGAGACAGCAGACTCAATGGAAGTGTGGCAACCCTTTCCCCTGGAGTTGCCCTATCAAAGCAGTATAGAGTTTTTTGAATATTCACCGGGCTTACAGTATTCTGCTCCTACCAGTAATCCGGTGAGGAATCTTTATTTTACCAGGCGTTTCTGGAATTCAGGAGAAGAGAGCTTCTCAGCAACCTATCGTTTGATTCAGCGGGCACGCTATAAGAAAGTCGACTCTGAAAGAATAGAACCTCTCCCTGACCCGAAACCTGCCATTGCCTTTTATCTGGAAGAAAAAATGCCCCATATTCAATATGAAGAACCAATTCGTAATACTGTGGATGAGATAGTTGAAGATGAGAATAACCCTTATTATATGGCGAGACGAATTTATGACTGGTTTGAAGATGAAATAATATTCAGCTATTCACCTGATTATGCAACTATTGATAATCTTTCCAGACAGGTTTATGATGACGGATATGGTGATAGTGTGCAGATTTCTCTTCTTTTCATGACGATGTGTCGGTATGCAGGTATTCCGGCTCGCTGGCAGGGGGGCTGGCTGATATATTCTGAATATAAGGAACCACATGCCTGGGTGGAACTTTTTCTGCCTCCTTATGGTTGGTTACCTGTAGATCCCTCAGTTCCTGCCATTTTTAATGCTACATCTCATCCTGAAGTATCTTCAGATGATATTGTAACTGCGATCGACTTTTACTTTGGTAGTATGGACCGGCATCGACTGGTATTTTCAAGATCTTTTGATTATACTCTTTATCCTTCTAAAAGTGGAAAACGCACAGATCCCGTCGCTTTTTTTGAAGGAGAAATAGAAGTGAATGAAAAGCCCCTCTTTTTTGATGAATATGATTTTTCTGTTGAAATACTGGCCGAAGAGAAATAATAGGGACATGAGGAGTAGAAAGGGTTGTTGTATTTGAGATTGGCGGTTAATGCCTGAGTGAGGAAATAACCGGGAATGATGATCCTTTTTTGTTGATGCCGAATGCATTAAATATAGCTGAAGGCTGTTAATCTTTCAGGCGATAGTTTTGTGGCTGACTGAAAATGATGCGGATATTGAGCCATTTGTTTTGTCAGCTGTAAAGGACATTGCTTTCTTTTAAAAAAACTCAAAGCTCAGAAGAGTCTCTTCTTTCATACTGATGAGTTTTTGATAAAATGCTTTTAAAGGTAATATATGTATGAATAGATAACTACAGGAGGTAAGAGCGTTATGAGAGTTGTTATTAATGGAATTTTAGGCCAGATGGGACAGAGAATACTGGCATGTTCAAAAGATGTACCCGAAATTGAAGTGGTTGGTGGTGCAGATATTAACGCCGAAGAGGGGTTATATGAAGATTTGAAAATTGCCCAGACCCTTGACGATTTTTCGGGAGCATGTGATGTTGTGATTAATTTTTCCGCTCCGGAAGCATTATCTGATGTTCTGGAATTTGTAAAAAAAGAAAAATGTGCTCTGGTTGAAGGGACGACCGGTTTTTCTGAAGATCAAAAGAAAGAATTGAAAAGAGTGGCAGAGAATGTGCCCATTATTTTTTCGCCCAATATGAGTCTGGGCGTTAATTTCCTTTTTTATATTCTTCCCACTTTTGTCAGGGCATTGAATGATTGGGATATGGAACTGCTTGAGTTGCACCATAAGAGAAAGAAAGATGCACCCAGTGGAACTGCCGAGAGATTGTTGGAAATTATTCAGGAAAATGAACCTTCCAGGGAAGAGCTTGTCTGGGGACGTCATGGTCAGGTAGGCAAAAGAAAACCCAGTGAATTGGGTTGTTTTGCTATTCGTGGTGGTGATGTTGTGGGAGAACATACGGTTTATTTTCTCAACGAAGGTGAACGTATTGAACTCACTCACAAGGCTCAAACCAGGGATACCTTTGCCAGGGGAGCAGTTCAGGCTGCCCGGTATATTCATGGTAAAGAACCCGGTCTGTATTCAACCTTTGATATGATCAAGGACCGTTTGTAGTTAGAAACGACTCGAGAAGCCAGAATATAGAAAAACCGGCGGAAATTTTTATTCCGCCGGTTTTTTTTATTGCTCCGTAGGTTCCAGACGTTGTATTTCGCCCTCCAGAATAGCGTTGATAACAGCTTTCATGGCGTTTTTATGCTTCTCCTGGTATGTTTCAATAAGCTCAGGAGTTGCGCCGTCATAATAAACCACCTGGCCTTTTTCATAAGAATCCAGCTCAAGAGAAAGAGCCGGCGTCCGCAATTCTTTATGCATCCAGACATTGTGACTGCCCTGACGTGATGTATGATGATGCCAGTAGTATTCCGTATAATCATCTCCATACATTGCTTCAGCATAAATACGGCCAACTTTTTCCACAAGCTCCAGGTATTTTTGATCACCTTCGCTGTCCGCATACTGTGAAGTGACAAAACCGGCACTGCATATTGAACCCAGACTGTGAAAAAAGAACGATGCCCAGGGGTCTGTTTCTTCCGTAAATGCCATGATAGCCTGTGTTTCAGGTTCAGAGGCAGGCTCGGGACCGCGGTAGATTTCTGCATCAGGATCATCTGTCTGCGGCGTTCCTTCAGGAGGCAGCTCTTCCCAGTGAGCAGGGAAATTACGGTTAATATCTACACCGGCAGCGTTTTTTCTTAGATAACGGGGATATCCTGTTTCCAGCTTTCTCTTGCGCTCGTCCAGAGTTACACATGGTATGGCGGCAATGCCCACTTTTTCCACCAGTTCAGGGCTTTCTTTCAGAATCTTTTTCAAAGCACCCAGAATGAGCTCTGGTCCGGACTCTGAAACATGTACTGCACCGATAAAAGCAATCATCTTTTCCTGGTTGCCTGCCAATAATGCTTCTAAAGGACGACCTTCTACCGTTTCCCCGAATTTTTCTGTCTCGATGAGATCAGGATACATTTCGATAAGCTCTGTCTGTTTTTCCTCGATAGTCTCCAGAGACCACCATACCTCTGGATGATACATACGTACCTTTGCCGGGTAGACCCGAAAATTTTTCCCGTCTGGTGTCACCCAGTAGTAATAACTGTAACCATCTGAAACAGGTTTGGTGTCAAGATATTCATAGACCCCTTCCTCATCGGGTTCCAGGTTCCCGGAAAAAAGCTTCTCTCCTCCTTTAACACCTGGATTTTCGTCATTTCTGCGACTGGCATTACGATAAATATGCAGCCTGGTCTCCTCGTCGTTGTTTTCCTGAGCCTGCGTAAATTCATCTGTGGCTTGAAAGGAAAATTTGATGCCTTCTGGTGTACGAAGTGCTTCTAATTCTTCGAAAGCCGGTTTGACTTCCTCAGACGGCTGATGGTCTGCAGGAGCTGAATCCTCGTAAAGTTTATTGATTTCATTTTTACTCAAGGGCCTGTTGAATATCTTTACCTCATCCAGTGAGCCTCTAAAGGCATTAAAAGGCCTTTCAGCACTTCCCAGGTAAAAGGTGTCAGGAAAACCGGTTACCTTTCCTGTGCATTCCTGACTGGCGGTAAGATTGCCGTTTTGAAAAAGTCGAACTTCTTTGCCATTGTAAGTAACTGCGATATGCATCCATTCATACATCGGAATATGATCTCCAACAACCGGGTGATAGGGGGTTTCGTCCGTGTGTATATAAAGGGTCAATTTTTGATTGTTTTCAGCATAAAAAAGCTGATAGCCTCTCTGAGAACCGCCGTTGATGATAATGCCGTCCCATCGGGTGCCGGTGTTATCCCGGTATACCCAGGCACTGAGCGTAAAAGAGTCTTCAAGATGAAGAGGTTCCTTATCTTCGAAAACCACGTGAGAATCCATTTCTCCGGGAAAAGAGAGAGCGGTGTTTTGAATACCTTCTACTCTTTCTACATTACCTTTGATTTGTCCATGAATCCCATGAGGTCCGGAATCTTTAACTGTTTGATTCTCTTCGTCAAAGTTCCACCAGGCTATTAATCCGTTATCTTCTTCTGCTGCTGAAAAGATAAAAAGGATAAATATCAAGCATAGTGTAAGTCTTCTTATCACTTTAACCTCCTGTTGAAAACGTTTCAAGCGGTTCCTTTAAAGTATATCAGGGGGGAAGGGGGTGTCAAGAAGGATGGAAAAAAGACAATTGTTAGTATTAAAAAGGGTGGCTCGTTCAAGAACCACCCTTTTATCAATTATCAATGGAAGTATTTGGTTTTTATTAATAGAGAGACCAGGACTCTACAACAGTTGGTTCAAAGTGATTAAGTACGCGTCCCATTACATCCGCACGAACAGATTCTTCCTTGATAGTTTCAAAAGGAAAGGCAAGATGTACAACCTGATAGTCTCCCACATATTGAATACCGGCGATTCCCTGGTCTGTTCCATCATCATAGCGCAATGCTTCTATTGAACCTGCACTGGTGTCATAAACATCTGTGAAGCGAGGATGATACATCAAACTGGAGGAGCCATCTTCAAAATCAAATGGATCGATATCATAAAAGATACTCTGCTCGTTATCACCTCCACGTACTGTGTAAGTATCGGAACTTTCCGAAATGAACTCAGCATGGAGGGTATTCCTGAAAAAATCCTGAGCGTGTCCTTCGTGGTCGAGGTCCCAACCGATTTCAGAACCGGATACCATCAAATTTCCGCCTCCATCCAGAAAACTCTGTACCTGGTTGCGTTCAGCATTATCAAATGTCCGGTAGTCGCCGGATTCCTGTCCCAGTATCCAGATGACAGTGTGGTAATCTTCCAGGTTTATATCACCATTTATGATGGCTTCATTGGCACAGGAATCTATTCCATAATAATCGTTATCGACAATTGCCTGGGCATGCTGGGCGGTGTAATTAAAGAGGTTGACTTCAGGGATATAGAGATATTCGCGTGTTTGAGGGTAATCTCTTTGTGAGACCACGCCCTTGTCAAAGCGGTTATAGCCGTTTACGATAAGAATACTGGCTGTATCATCCCAGACGGTAAAGGTCAGGGTTTCCGTAGCGAAGGATTCACCGCCGCTGTTAAGAGCGGTTACCCTCACAAAATACAGTTCACCGGGTTCCAGATCGGTAAAAAGGTGTTCGGTGTCTTCCACTTCTCTGCCGTTGTCAAATCCAAAACCATCCCTGCTCAAATAGACCTTATAGCTTTCAGCCTCGTCACCTGCAATGACTTCTTCAGGAGTGCCATCTGGATCTTGAGAAACGGGCTCCTCCCATTCAACCCTTACCTCATTTCCTCCTTCATTGGTGACTCTTAAATTCTCGGGAGGATTGGGGAGATATTTTATAACATGATCTCCGCCGTGATCGCGATTATTGAGGTAATCCACCACTCCGTGGTAAAAACTTCTTGCCATAAAGTTGCGAAAATGAGGGTTACGATACAGCAGCATGTCTTCTTCATTGTCGTGAAAAATGGCTTCGATAAGAAAGCCCGGTACA
>PWGE01000144.1 GCA_003554345.1 Candidatus Sumerlaeota bacterium
AGGTTGACATATATCACCTTTTTAAAATCGTGCTCTTTCATTCTCATAACCAGCATATCACGGGTTATTCCCGCATTATTAACTAAAATATCAATACTTCCCAGATTTTTCAGTGTGTTTTTAACAAAATCCTTTACATCTGCCGAAGAAGATACATCCACTTCGCTGCAAAAAACTCTCACATTATGTTCTTTTTCCAGCTCATGGGCAGTTTGACTGAGAGTATCGCCCTGAACATCACAAAGAGCAAGGTTGGCTCCCTGCGAACCCAGTTTATGGGCTATGGCTTTACCAATTCCCTGGGCTGAACCTGTGATTATGGCATTTTTTCCTTCCAGTTGTCTCATAATATGCACCCTTTATATTTATACTTCCAGGATAATCGAACCATACGTAAAACCTGCTCCAAAAGAAAACAGGCAAACCCTGTCACCCTTCCGGATGGTATTCTCTCGCAATGATTCATCCAGTGCAATGGGTATAGAAGCAGCTGAGGTATTACCGTACTCCTGGAGATTAATAATAACCTTTTTTTGAGGAATACCCAGTTTTTTCCCCACATAATTTATAATTCTCAGATTGGCCTGGTGTGGAATGTACCATTGAATATCTTCCACAGACAAACAGGCTTTTTTAAGGGCATTTTCAATCGCCAATACCATCGTACGAGTAGCATTTTTAAATACTTCATTACCCTTCATATGAATGGTATGCAGTTTTTTGTCGAGCACTTCCTGGGAAAAAGGCATCCTGGAACCACCACCGGGAATCTTGAGTAAATCTATCCCGGCCACATCAGTGCCAATTTCTTTTGACAGGATATTACCCCCTTCACTTCCGTGATGGGACCTTAAAATGGCTGCCCCTGCCCCATCTCCAAAAAGGACACAGGTGTTGCGATCTTCCCAGTTTACAAAATTGCTCAAAACTTCAGAGCCAACCACCAGCGCGGTATGGAATTCACCCTGTTTCAAAAAGTTGTCCGCCAGAAACAGTCCATAAAGAAATCCTGAACAGGCAGCAGAAATATCAAAAGAAAGACAATCCTGAATCTCCAGCTTTTTCTGGATCCAACATGCCGTAGCAGGAAAAATGGTATCGGGCGTTAAGGTGGCCACAATAATAACATCAATTTCCCCCGGCTCTATGCCCGCTTGATCCAGTGCTTTTTGAGAGGCTTCTAATGCCAGGTCACTGCAGGATTCCCCTTTACTGATATGTCGCCTTTTAATGCCGGTTCTGGTAGAAATCCACTCGTCAGAGGTATCCACCATCTCCTCCAGGTCTTCATTGGTTAAAGTATAAGATGGGGCATAAGAACCAGTCCCTAAAAGCCATGTACGTTTCATTCCTCTTCCCCTGATTGCAATGGGGCAAAGAATTCTCGAAGATGCGTGGAAAAATCATTTTCTACGCAATCCCTTGCCACCTTGACTGCATTTTTTATTGATCTTGGTCCTGATGAACCGTGACACTTTATTCCTATGCCATCAATTCCAAGTAAAGGAGCTCCTCCATACTCTTCATAATCGATGACCTTTTTAAAATTCTGAAAATGCTTGCGAAGAAATGATACCCAGAGTTTTGATAACAGGGAACTTGTCAGTTCTTTTTTCAAAACCTCCATGGTCATCCCCGCCACTCCTTCCATTAATTTGAGGACCACATTCCCTACAAAACCGTCACAAACGATAATGTCAGCCTGGCCCTTGATTATTTCACGTCCTTCCACATTTCCCATAAAATTCAGGTCCTTTTCTTTTCGAAGCAATTTATAGGTTTTCTGGGTCAGGTCATTCCCTTTTGTTGATTCATGTCCTATATTCAGCAAACCCACTCTGGGATGAGATATATGATAAATATCATGCATATAGAAACTTCCCAGATAGGCAAACTGTAGCAGGTACTCCGGTTTACAATCCACATTGGCTCCCAGGTCTAATAACAAACAGGGTTTGCCCTGCCGAGATGTTGGCAAAGCAGACGCAATAGCCGGCCTCATAACACCAGGCATTTTGCCAAGAGTAAACATTAAAGTGGCAAAATAAGCACCGGTATTACCTGCTGAAATCGCAGCCTGAGCCTCTCCTTTTTTTAACAACCCCGCTATCACCGCCATAGAGGATTTTTTCTTCTTGAGGCTTCGGCGGGGATTTTCATCCATGGTGATTATCTCGGGAGCATCAACTATATCCAGTGAGTGAGCAGGATATTCGTATTCCCGCACTCTCTTTTCAATTATTTCTTGCGGACCCACCAGGAGGATTTTATCTGCAAGGTTCTCCCGCAGAGCAGCTACTACACCTTCCACTACTATTTCCGGTGCTCTATCTCCTCCTACGGCATCAACTGCAACAATCATAAGTTTACTCGTTTAAGTTTTTTACTCTTCCTCTTCAGGATACACTTCCCTGTCTTTGTAAAAACCACAATGAGGGCAAACACGATGAGACTTCTTTGGCTCACCGCAATGTGAACAGCTTATCAATGAAGTTCCGGCAAGTCCATGATGACTTCTTCTCATTCTCTTTTTGGTTTTTGATGTTTTCCTTTTAGGAACTGCCATTATCTTTTCCTCCTTTAATCTCTCTGTATTTTTCTTGCAACTCTTTTTTCCAGCCTTCCTCGATATCATTCCCCTTGCATGAATGTCGGGGATGTTTATTTAAATTTTCCCCACACTTTGCACATAAACCGCGACAGTCTACACTGCAGAAAAAGAATTCGGGAATTCCCAGTAAAACCTCATCCCGAACATCATTATTGATGATAATATCTTCTCCCTTGTATTCTGTAACGTCCAGATCTCCATAGGAAAGTTCTTCTTCCTCCTGCGGTTCTTGCCATTCTATTTTCGGTTCATAAATGCGATAGAAATCTCTCTCTATAGTAATTTCCTTTGGTTCCAGACAGCGAGAACAAACGATCCGGGCTCTATAGGAAATCTTTCCTTTGCCCAGAACAGCCCCTCTTGCTTCAGAAAAAACCAGGTCTCCACTTATCTTTCCCTTTACCATTGCCAGATGACGGTCCTCAATGTCAAAGACCCCCTTCTCTTCAAAAAAATTCACCCTTATTTCTTTGTGGGCTTCAATTTCGCGTACGTTTACTTTTATTAACATCGCAATATCAAGGAAAGCCGCATAATGGGCTTGTTTCTTAAAAATTAACGTTTTTTCGGTTTATAGTTAAAAGCTGAATGATTATCACAAACTTTTTTTAAATGTCAAGATAGCCGCCTTTGGCCCCTTTTTCACTTCCTTCCTTTTATATAGAGTGTTTTTTTGGTTTTATATGGCATATAAAGTGGGTTTAAAAGTGCTTCAAATATCATCACTATTCTTATAATATTTAAATTAAGTTAAAAGAATTACCCGTTTCCAGCAACCATTCCTGCCTGTTATAAACCTTTCAAAGGTCTTTATCAAAACTTACAACCCTACAGGAAGGCTTCATGCTTAACAACCCGGAAACAGCTCTTATTATGTTTATCAACATCGTTTTTTTATAAGTATCGATCTCCCTCAGTCAAAAGGAAGGGCCTCTCCTGTTTTAACCTCATAGATAAATGATTCTTCCCCGGGTCGCTGAATACATTCTATATTCTCAATATCCAGCCTGCTTCTTAAGTGACTGCGCCCTATTTGAAAACCCTCTGCTGTGGTTTCTGCCAGAAAATAGGGTTCATGGAATATTTTCAGGGCCAGCCCACTCTTATTTTCAAAATTTCCCTTAACCCCTACCGAAATATGATCAATATAGTAGAGAAATAAATAATCTATGCCCACCTGCTCTAACAAAGATGCATATAACACCGATTTCCCCCCACAGGCGGAACGACCTGCCATCAAAACTTCATTGGGACGACGGAGAATATTCCTATGAGGAGACGCTTCTTCCTGATCATAAGCAATCTCTGTGGTCACAAAATCCAGTAATATTTGAGCTTTTTGCTCTTTTGTTGTGGCCCCCTCTGTCAATGACCTGGCAAATCTCTTTAAAGAGGGCTCCCCTGGTTTTGCCACCAGTGCTCCGTAATTAGCAATATACGTGCGCTTCTTCTTTTCTTTATCTTCTTCCACCAACGCCCGTATATTGCCCCCATAAAGACTGTTATTATAGAAAAAGTCCTTGAGCTCTTCCATCGTAAGAAGATATGTGCCCATTGCATAAGGTATCTCAAGTGAGCGTGTTCTGTCCACTCTCAGAGAATGAGCAGGAAATCGTATAAAATAATAACCGCTCTTATTCAGGATATACTCTCCCAGCTTAACCCTTCTGCCTGTAAATTCCCCATTATCAGTTTGTCCAAACTCTACCCGCTCAGGAGTCTGCGTCAATTGCTCTAATATTCTCTCACTATAATACTCCTCAGGAATAGTAAAATAAAGCCTCTCTTCTCTATCATAACCCCTTATTTGCGCCCGAGTGCCGGTAACCTGTTTGACAAAATCAGGAGGCGAAAAGTCAGGACTTAGCATATACTGCACAATCATCTTGTGAAAACGGTCTTCTGCATACCCCCCTTCTGCTCTCGAAAGAGGAAATATCCCCTTCTCAATATCCCCTACCCCTTCTTCCAATGGAAGTTGAACAGTTTCTTCGGTTATTTCATCTCTACAGCCAAATATCAATATTATTGTTAAAAAAAGAAAGAATAATCTTTTCATTTGTTTGATAGTTTGCACTCGCCAACCTCTTCCATAAACAAAAATATTACAAAACAAAGCGTTGTGAAGTCAACTTATTTAGATGTGTGCAACTGCCTGAGAGCCGGATTTTCTTTCAGACACTCCTGATATTGCCTGCCTTCCAATAGCTTCCTGCTACTCTCCACCCTGTTTCTTGCTGCTTCTTTATCTTCTCTTGCTAAACCTGACCTTTTTGTCATCAATCTTTATCCAAACCACCACAGCAAGATCTGTTCCACTTCAGATAACCAGACAGGCAATGAACTTTCCAGACTTATACCCATGTCCTGGCACGTTTACCAGGTATCAGGGAACATCCCATCCTGTAACTTCCCAGAATTGCACATGATGATCTTCTTTCTGAAATTCTGCCGTGTGAATATAATGGGTCAAAATTGGATCCGGAAGGAATAGGAATATTTGGCGGTCTTTATTTGGTTCCAGCACACCTTTTATGACTCTTTCCACCCACTCTCTCTCATCTATTTCCCACCCTTCAAAGGTTTTCAGCTCTATATTGTTATTTCTTTCAAAAAAAGTATCATACCAGGGATAATTAATGAAATTTGCGCCCACATAAGTAAGGTCCGGACGCTTATCCAGGGCATATTTCATATACCAGAAACCGTATATGATATCTCCCTGGGTAAGGACTATACTATCTTCAGGTAATGCTTGCACGCTTTCTTCAATAAGGGGGTATTGATCAGTATAGGGAATTTCCCGCTGAGAAAGAGCAAAGGTGACTACAACCAGGCATCCCACTATGAGAATATGCTTTTTGGGAAAGAACTGTCTGGAAGGAGCCATGGAAAGAACTAAAACCAACAGAGCGGCAAATAATAAGGGAAAATACTCATAAATATTGGGAATCTTATAATGGAGCATGAAGACCAGAAGAACCAGGCTGTAAAGTCCTAAACCCATGGTATTGGGACGAAACAGGCATTTTTTCCATTCATCCCGGGGAACCAATCTTATAAAAAGATATATGAGTAAAGCAAAAAAGAAAATATTTGGAAGAAAAGATCCCATTACATGCCGGAAATGATTACTCAAAGCAGTCCAGTAATCTGGATAAAGGAGAGAGCCGGTGAAGGGTCGTAACAGGTAAGAATCACTGTAGTCACCACCGGTAACCAGCCACCAAAAACCTTCCCAGGTAGAAGGGTTACCCCAGTTGATAGGCGGATTAAAAGAACTTGCCACCGGTAAATATAAATACAGGACAACCACCGGTATCAAAGCAGCAATAACGGCTTTCCCGAGCTGGGAAGGAACCCATTTTTTGCGATGTTTCAAAATAAAAGGCAACCAGATGAAGATGAAAAATAACGAAGTCACATGATTGGTCAAAGCCAGTCCCTGGATGAACAGTACATAAAGCAGTTTCCTTGAAACAGGCATAGAAGAAAACAAAACATATAATAGAATGACAAGAAAAAGGAAATGAAGAGAATATACTTCAGGACGCATGCTTATAAATAATAACTGGCTGTTAGCAAACAGAAAGGCAGTCAGTATAACAGCTGGCAACATGGTAAACCATTTTTTCAAAAGGGCATACATAATAAAAAAACTAACCACAGAAAAGAGAAGGGTCATCAGCGACATGGAAAAATAAGGATTGAGAAAAGGTGTCAGGCGAAGCCAGACTGCCCCCAGCACTGTATAGAGAGGATAACCTGTGGGATGAGCAATCCCTATCACAGAGGCAACAGATACTAACTCCAGGCTATCATCCATAAAAGGAACATGAAAAATGTAAGAACAATATATCAAAAGGTACGACACAAGAATAAAGAGCGACAGTTTTTTTTCTGAAATATACATGAAGGTCTATTTTTTTCCTGTAACCTGATAAAGAGAACTCTTATAATACTGAGGAGTAAACCTGAAGACCGACCACATGGGATTTTGATTGGAGAAGTTTGTCATATTATCAGGAAAAATGGGAATCGTTATATAGGAAGGTGTCCGGTAAAGGACTTCCAGATGATATTGGGAGTGGAGATGTTTTTCATACGCATAGTAACGGGACAAGTCGCCAAGATACACGCTATGAACAGCCACATAGTCTTCCACTTCGAAATCGTCCGTCTGATAAGGAGCATAATATTCAATGGAATCATCACCCGTCCAGTAACGCATTTTTATCGCCTCATATTCCGGACGATAGATTTCATTGGTATAAATGTTTCCCTCAATTTTTTCATTTTTAATATATTCAGCCACTTCCTTTATCGATCCAAAGGAACCTGACTGAAAAGTCAGCACACTAATGGAGGTTATAAAAAGGGTTGCCGCAGTCAAACCCAGGAATACCGGATAAATCCATTGAAACCGACCCGATCTTTTACGGAATTGTGCAATACCGTCATGGTCGGTCCGATGAGCCGGCTCATAAAGAAAAAAGAAAAATCCGGTGCCGGCAAGAAGGCAGAAGAAAGGCAATAAAGGAAGAAGATATCTTTCCTGGAATGACTGAAAAACCGACTGTAAAAGAATCAGTACAATCATATAATAAAAAAAGAAAACCTTGAATATCATCTGCTTAACACGGCGGGAAGTAATAAACAAAAAGCCTGCAAAAGCAAAAACCACCACAAAATAGTTGAAAAAATACGGGATATGACCGATAAAAGCATCAAAAAGTACAAAGTAATTCCCCAGGCTGGACATGAAACCGATGCCCATTCTTTCTCCCACCTGTAAAGCATGAACCAGCCCTTCCTGCAGATACATATAAGCTACAAAGAACCAGGGTAGAAGAGATATAAGGAATATTACACCATACTTGATAATTTTTCTACGGGTTTTTGCTTCCAGTTCACGCCAATGCCTGACCTGCCTCAAAAAACGTCGACTGTACAGATAAAGAACATAGAGATAAAAAGGTGCGACCAGAATTCCCTGATATCGAGTGAGGGTTGCCAGTAAAAGAAAAATGTTTGCATAGATGAAATATTTCAGGCAATAATAGGCATGTGAACGGTTTGCCAGCGCATTAAAGAGATAATATATAACCGTAAAATTCAAGAAAACAAAAAGAGGGTCGGTCATAACCCGAATCGACCACCGCAGATGCAATGGAGAAAACGTATAAAGAAAAATAGCTATAATAGCTGCCTTCTGCTGATTATGACATATATGCCTGGTTAAAAAATAAAGAGGAAAAATCACCAGAGAGGAGCTGATTATAGAAATAAACTGACCGGCAAATTCGCCGGAAAGACCGGTAAGAGAAATGATCTGAATAAGCCAGTTATACAAGGGTGGCCAGAATCCCGGCAGTTCCATCTGATGCTGGATAATCTGAAGAATTCCGTCCGTATATTCGGCGGCATTTAAATTAAATATACTGAATTTTAATAAAAGGTGCAGGAAAAAAGCTCCGAAGAGAATGCGATTTTCCTGGACCGTTCTTTGTCCAATCATGAGAATTGTATTATACCTCAATAGCTCCCTAATGCAAAACCCCTAATATCGTTCGTTGAAAAGGCTCTATAATGAAAGTCAGCCGGATTTTTCAGTCACACACTGGTAAGTATCCCGGGCAATGAGCAGCTCTTCATCAGTAGGTATAACAAAAACTTTAACCGGCGAAGATTCCCGACTGATACAACCCTCTTTTCCTTGAAGCCGGGCATTTTCTCTGGAATCAAACTCCACACCCAACGCATCCATATTCTTACAAACCCTTTCCCGCACCATTGGAGAGTTTTCTCCAATGCCGGCGGTAAAAACAATGGCGTCAGCACCATTCATCCCGGCCAGATAGGCACCGATATATTTCTGTACGCGATAGGCAAAAATATCAATGGCAAGAGCGGCTTTCTGATCCCCCTCTTTGCTGGCATCTTCCAGAGTCCGCATATCGTTTGAAAGCCCTGAAATACCTATCAACCCGCTATGTTTATTGAGCATATTATTCACTTCCTCTAACCTCAAGTCTTCTCTTTCCAGTATAAAAGGTACAAGAGCAGGATCAATATCTCCACACCGGGTTCCCATTACCAGCCCTTCTAATGGAGTAAATCCCATGGAAGTATCAACAGATTGACCGCCCTTTATAGAAGCAATACTACAACCGTTCCCCAGATGGCAGGTAATTACATCCAGCTCTTTTACCGGGCGGGCAAGAATTTTGGCCAAACGTAAAAGCACATAACGATGCGAGGTCCCGTGAAAGCCATATCTTCTTATTTTATACCGCTCATATAAACAGTAAGGTAAACCATAAATATACGCTGACGGGGTCATTGTCTGATGAAAAGCCGTGTCAAAAACAGCAACCTGAGGGACGGAAGGCAGCACTTCCCGTGTTGCCTGATATCCCCACAGATTAGGAGGATTATGTAAAGGAGCTAATTCTATACAATCCCGGATCCCTTTTTCTACTTCCCTGTTAATAATGGTAGAACGAGAAAAATATTCCCCTCCATGAACCACCCGATGTCCCACGGCTTCTATCTCTTCTACGTCCTTGATAACTCCCTTTTCTGGTTCCACCAACCGTTGCAGAATGTTTTCTATGCCCGTTGTATGCTCATAAATTGGTTGGGTATGGGAGATTTTTTTCTGACCCTGCGCCTGAAAGTCAATCTGAGCTTCGGCACTTCCAATCTTCTGGACACTTCCCTTCGCCAGCCGACTTTCATTCCCCTGGCGTCTCTTTTGCTCATCAGTCTCTATGAGCTGAAACTTAATAGACGAACTACCACAATTTAATACAAGAATTTTCATATACCTACCCTTTTCTTAAACCAAGAATCAGTCATTAACATTCTTCATAGTAGGGTCATCATAAGTGTACACGCCCCTTCCATCTTTAACCCCCAGAAAACCGGCGTTTACCAGCCTGTTTAATGCAGGCGATGGGCTGTATTTCGGGTTACCAAGCTCTTTGGATAACTGTTTCATCCAGAGCTGAATAGTATCCAGTCCAAGCCGATCTGCAAGCTGAAAGGGTCCATACTTGGAGCAAAAAATCTGTCTTACCACATAATCTATATCTTCCGGAGATGCGACACGGTTTTGAAGAAGCTCAAAAGCTTCATTCATCCAGACCGCCAGCATACGTGTTGATATATAGCCCGGACTTTCATGGAGTTCAATAATCTCTTTTCCTATCTGATCCAGAAAGTTCCGTATGCGGTCATAGGTCGTATGACTGGTTGTTAATCCCCGTACCAGTTCTACGGTCTTAATCTTATGAACCGGATATAAAAAATGCACTCCAATAATCTTTTCAGGTCGATGAGATTTACCTGCAATTTCCGTTATACTGAAAACCGCTGTATTACTTATAAAAATAGCACCGGAATCACAAACTTTATTCAGTTCATTGAAGAGGGCAATCTTTTTTTCAACTTCCGAGTCCTGGATGCTTTCGATAATAATGGGGGTTTTCTTTAAGGTGGTTTTATCCCATGTGCAATGAATTCTATTTTTTATAGCTTTTCGCTCAGAAGGGGTGATGCTCCAGCGGGTTATCTCATACTCCAGTTCCCGGTCCAACTTTTCAGATATTAATTTACATATATGTTCATTAAGGTCACAGAGAATG
>PWGE01000293.1 GCA_003554345.1 Candidatus Sumerlaeota bacterium
AATTTGCATCGATGAACAGGATGAAGAGGATAAGATTTCAGATTAAGACTACAAGAAAAGAGTGCTATTTTCATGATTGGTGGCGCTAACTCTTGAGTTAGCGTGAATAACTCCTCTGAAAAAAGAGGCTTTTCTATGGGGAGCTGCTAACGAGAGTAAAGACGGGAATTTCAGTTTTGCCGGTTGTTCTCATCGGTGGTCCCCATGTTCCGGTACCGGTGGAGACATATAAATGATAGTCGTTCTCGGTAAAGAGACCATAGTGATAGCCATTATAAGTCAGGTAAGCCAAAATTTGCAGGGGAAAGATCTGTCCCCCATGGGTGTGTCCTGCGAAATGAAGATTGATTCCGGCTTTCCGGGCTTCTTCCATCATAACAGGAGGGTGAGATAGAAGAAGGGTTGGCTCTTCCGGTTTATATTGGCGAATCAGTTCCAGTCCTTCACGGGCACTCTCACTTTCAGGATCAAGAAAATGATCCCATCCGATAATATGCAGTCCATTAATTTCCTGAGCTTCGTTCCGTAAGTAGTTTATATCATATGCCTGGACTGCTTTTTTTGTTTTTTCCAGGCCCAGGTAATGTTCATGATTACCAGGTACAAAATAGATTCCCCTGGGCGGTTGGACATTTTTTATGGGTTGAAACATTTCTTTAACATCTTTATCGGTACCGTCAAAAATATCACCTGTCATTACTATCAGGTCGGGGTCAATATCCTGGATTCGGGTGAGCGCTCTTTGAAGAGAAGACTCACGGAGAATGGTCCCCAGGTGAATATCGGTAAGGTGGACCACCTGTGTTTCGTGCCATTGTTCAGGTAAATGAGGAATGGTTACTGTATATTCCTGCGTTCGAATAAGATGAGCATTGATAATTCCGTAAATGGACAGAAAAATGCCAATAATAAGAGCCGCATATCCGAATAAGACCCGTGATTGTTGAAACTTAACAAGGCGTCCTACAAGATAGCAAAGAGAAGCAGCAGTAAATCCAACGAGAGAATTTATGAGAAAACCCACCCACAATGCGCTCAGAAGATGCCCCATTCTTAGAAGAAAGTTATCTGCCTGGTAATTAATAAAGGTGAATACCGGGAAAGATAACCAGAGAAGTATAAGGATGAAAATAATCCATAGACGATGGGCTTTTGTAAACCGGCGGAAGAAGAATGACAGAAAAAAATACAGAATAAAATGACACACCAGCAATTTTACCAGTGAAGATACCAGAAAGCTTATAAATTGCATCATTTCGAAAAAAAGAAGGGCGCGTGCTTGATAGTCACACGCCCTTTGTCCTTCGTTGTCAGGCTTTAATCAGGCGGACTTTTTTTACCTGGGGAATTTCCTGGATAGCTTTGAGCTGTTCTTTGCTGACTTCTTCGTCAACCACCATTAAGGTAAGTGCTTTTGTTCCTTTTTCTTTGCGTCCAACAGACATGAAGCCAATATTGATGCCCTGTTTTCCCAGGTAGGTACCGGTTGCGCCGATGAATCCAGGTTTATCATCATTAAGGATATACAGGATGTTTCCTTTTAAGGAAATATCTACCATGTATTCATTGACACGAACCAGGCGGGGATCATTTTTTCCGAAGGTGGTTCCGCCTACCAGGCTTTTGCCCTTATCTGTCTTGATTTCAACGGTAATGAGGTGGGCAAAATCATGGCTTTCACTCACCTTGCTTTCTTCTACTTCGATACCGGCTTCTTTAAGAAGCTCGGGAGCATTAATGTGGTTGGCAGGCACATCATGAATATGATCCAGCAACCCTTTCCCGACAGCTATGGTAAGGGGTGTTACATTTTCTCTGGTAAGTTCTTCACCGCTGTAACGAATTTTGAGAGAAGAAATGCCCCCATCAATAATTTGAGCAGCGACATTTCCCAGTTTTTCTGCCAGCCGAATATATTTATCCATTTTTCTGAGAGTCTCTTTGTCCAGATCCGGGACATTTAAGGCATTGATGAAGACCTGGTCCTTTAAGGCGGTGACAGCCTGATCTGCGACCTGTTTGGCAACAGTAATCTGGGCTTCCTTTGTGGATGCAGCAAGGTGAGGTGTGGGCACTATTTTAGGATGAAGAGGAAGACTCCAGTCTTTTGGAGGTTCCTGAGTATAGACATCGACTGCTGCGCCGGCAACTTTTCCTGAATCCAGGGCTTTCAGAAGGTCTTCTTCGTCAATAATGCCTCCCCGGGCACAGTTTACCACATACGCGCCGTCCTTCATGTATTTAAACTGTTCTTCACTGATAAGACCCCGGGTATCATCGTTAAGCGGGGTATGAACAGTTATAATATCCGATTCCCTGATGATGTTTTCAAAATTAGTATAGGTGAAGCCCATTTTCTCAACGGATTCTTCCGAAATAAAGGCATCGTATCCCAGCACCTTGATGCCCATTGCTTTGGCTTTTTGGGCGACAATCTTCCCGATTTTTCCCAGGCCGATAACGCCCAGTGTTTTTCCGTGAAGCTCTCTTCCCGGAAATTTCTTTTTCTCCCATTTTTCTTCTTTCATGGAACAATATGCCTGGGGGATATTTCTCATCAGAGAAAAAATCATGGCTAAGGTGTGTTCTGCAGTAGATACTGCATTCCCGCCGGGCGTATTCATGACGGCGATGCCTTTTTTGGTGGCGGCTTCAATATCAATATGATCGACACCTATACCGGCTCGACCGATCACCTTGAGGTTCTCTGCTTTTTCAATGATTTCTGCCGGCATTTTTGTTTTGCTGCGAATTAGAATGGCATCATAATCAGAAATAATTTCTTTCAACTTGCCCGGCGAAAGATCATTATCAACATCGACCTCCAGGCCGGCTTCTTCTAAGACCTTAACACCTTCTTTACTGAGATTGTCGGTTACTAATACTCGTGCCATAATTACTTAACCTCCTATAATGTTCAGGGCGGCTTTTACGCCTTTACCCGTTTCGAATTCATAACCCAGTTCTTTGAGAACTGTTTCCAGTGCACCAATGATCATCATAACATCTGTATCACAGGCATATCCTAAAGTGGCAATACGAAAAATCTTTCCTTTCAGATGAGCCTGTCCTCCTGCAATGGTGAAACCGTATTTATCACTGAGCATGCTTTTTATTTTGCCTGCAGAAATGCCTTCCGGAGCCTTTATTGAAACGAGAGTATTGGCGCGGGTTCTGGAAAAGGGTTCTAAACTCAGCGCTTCTACAGCGGCTAAAAGGGCTCTGGACATTCGTTCGTGACGTGCCCAGACATTTTCTATGCCCTCTTCTTTGATCATCTTTAAAGTGGCATTGATACTACGTAAGAGAGCCACTCCCGAGGTGTAGGGAGTTTGATTTTTTTGCACACTTTTCCGATAAGCCTGTAAGTCCAGGTAGAATTTGGGCAGGTCAGATGATTCAGTGAGTTTCCAGGCTTTTTCGCTGAGAGCAATAAAGCCGAGACCGGGTGGACTCATTAAGGCTTTTTGAGAACATCCTACAACGACGTCAACGCCCCATTCGTCCATCTTGAGAACGTCGGCTCCCAGACCACTGATAGCATCAACTACCAGAACGGCAGGGGTGTTTTGAGTTACCTTAGCATAACCTTCTATGTCATAGAGGACGCCGGTGCAGGTCTCGCATAAGGTGGAGTAAACTGCTTTAACATCCGGGTTTTCTTTAAGAACTTTTTCCAGTGAGGAAGCAGGATAATCCTCACCCCATTCTACGGGTATCTCAATAACGTCTACGTTATAGGCTTTACATATCTTCGCCCAGCGTTCTCCAAACTTTCCACCAACAATAGCAACTGCTTTGTCTCCTTGAGAAAGCAGGTTGGAAACGGAGGCTTCCATAGCCCCTGTTCCGCTGGAATTGATGGTCAACACATCCTGTTCCGTCTGAAAGACATACTTGAGATTTTCAGAAACCTCTTCAAAAATAGGATTGAACTCGGGAGCACGATGATGGATCATCGGTTTACCCAGTTCTGAAAGTGCCTGTGGGGGAACCATTGTCGGACCTGGCGTGAATAAGTATTCTTTTTTCATAATGAACTCCTCCTTGTATTTAAGATGTTTTCTATTTTTTTGATACCCTGAAAGGCATCCTCGGCGTAAAAGACACCGCCGGGATATTGCTTCTTATCTTCAATCATGTTGATACGTTGAGAAAACTGCTCGTTGACAGCGGCTCCTCCTATCAGCACAGGAATATTTAAACCTTCTTTATAAAGTTTTTGTACACATTCTCCCATATACCGTGAAGTGGTGACCAGTAAGGCGCTCAAACCAATTATGTCCGGATTCCATTCTCTGGCTTTTTGAATGATGGTTTCGCTTCTGACCTGTTTCCCAAGATCGTTGACGGCATAACCGCTGTTTTCCAGTAAGGTGCGAAAAAGGTTCTTTCCTATATCGTGGATATCTCCGTATACAGTAGCCAGTAGAACCTTCTTTTTTGCCTCTTCCTCTTCTTCCTGAGGGAAATAGGGGGTGAGTTTGTCCAGTATTAACTTGAATATTTCGGCGGATTGGAGAACATAAGGAAGAATTATTTCACCGGTACTCATTTTTTCTCCAACCTCTTCCATCACCGGAAGGAGAATTTCATGAATTACTTCACGGGGAGTTCTGGTTTTAAGATTTTGTTTGATTAACTCATCTATACCACTCCGATTTCTTTTGAGGATGGCATTTTTCAAGCCGTTTTCGGGTGTTGTTTTTACTTCATGGGCAGATTCCGGTTCCTCGACCGCTGCCTGTGATTCGAATTCCTTAATAAATGCTTCCAGACTGGAAGCATGACGATTATATAAGAGATCAAGGGCTTTATTTTTGATGGAAGCGGGGATTTCTTTAAGAACATTCAGATGACGGGGATTATAGATGGCAAAATCCAAACCTTTTTTAGCCGCTTCTTTAAGGAAAACGGCATTCAAATATTTCCTGGCGCGGGGCATTAACCCGAAAGAAACATTGCTGATTCCCAACGATGTATGGATCTCAGGATAGTGTTTTTTGATTTGTTCCAGTGTTTTCAGGGTTTGCACGGCAGAACTTTGAAACTGCCTGTCTCCGGTAGCCAGCGAAAAAACAAGGGGATCAAATATCAGGAAATCTTTACGAAAACCGGTCTCTTCTGCCAGACGAATCATCTTTTCTGCTACCCTGCATTTATCTTCAGCGGTATAAGCCATTCCTTGTTCATCAATTGCCAGGGCAATAACCATAAAACCGTACTTTTCGGCGATTTTTAGTATTCGCTGAGCCTTATCTTTTCCGCCTTCCAGTTGTATAGAGTTTATGATACCCCGCCCGATAATGTGTGGTATTACCTGTTGTATAATATCTTCTTCCGTGGTATCAATCACCAGTGATGCATCAACGTTCCTCTGAATGCTGTAAACCAGTTTTTCCATCAAACTGTCTTCCTGCCCCACAATATTGTTTGCAGTGCAGATATCGAGCAGGAAAATGTCGTGTGAAAGTTGTTCCCGGGCTAAATCAATGAGTTCGGGGTATCTTTCATTTACAAGCAACTTCCTGGTCTTCTTGCTTCCCTGTACATTGAGGCGTTCGCCTATTATTACAGGGCGTTTTAGCTCGTTTAGCTGTCGTGATGTGAATTGGGAAGAAATGCGGGGAATGATACTGCCGAAATTACGACCGGATTTGTAATGAGCCAGCGCACTGTCCAGTTCTTTAATATGAGCAGGCGTGGTGCCGCAACAGCCCCCGGCAATTTCAATGTTGTATTTCTTTATGATGGGAACAAACTGACCGGCAAAGGAAGAGGGAGTTAATTCATAGACAGCTTTTCCCTCCCTGTTTTGAGGCAGCCCGGCATTGGGGAGGCAGGAAAGGTAAAAAGGGGAATTTTTACTGAGGTATGCCAGCGCTGGTTCCATCTCTTCTGGTCCGGTACTGCAATTTATACCCATTGCATCGATGGGATATGGCTCCAGTGAAGCAAGAACGGCGCCAATGTCTGAACCCAGCACCATGAAGTTATTTTCATCTATTGTTACCTGCACCTGAATGAACAGGTTATCACTCTGGTGCTTTTCCCTGAGATGAAGAGCGGCTTCGGTAATTGTTTTGACTTCCAGCAGGTCCTGTCCTGTTTCAATGAGAATGATATCGACTCCTGCCTCGATAGCAGGTTCAATCTGGGCGCAATAGCCTTCAAAAAGTTCTTTTTTGCTGATTTTATTGAGCGAAGGTTCGTTGGAAGAAATTAGATACCCGCTGGGTCCAACAGACAGGGCGACATAAGAGGGCTTTCCACTCTGGCGGGAATGCTTTTGAGTAGCATTAATGCCGGTCTCTACAGCGATGCGGTTGATTTCTGTAGTTTTATTTTCCAGACCGTGTTCCCGAAGCTTGAAAGGATTGCTTCCAAAAGTGTTGGTTTCAATGACTGTTGCACCGTTTTCCAGATAGAGCCGGTGAATTTCTTCAATCAGTTCGGGATGGGACAGATAGATGGAGTCAGGACTCTGTTCTTCTGAAATCCCCCGAGCGGCTGTTTCTTTAGCTAAAAGGGTGCCCATAGCCCCGTCATAAAGAGCAAATTCTTTATGGAGATAAGTCTTGAATGACGGTTTATGGGGCACTCTGATAAACTAACCTCTCCACTCAATTTTTAATTCGTTAAAATTATAACAAAAAGGAATAAGAAATAAATTATAAATTGAAAGAATGGAAAAAAACCGCTTTATATGACAGACTACCTGTTTTTCTCTTTTATGTTTCCGGAATCCATATTTTTTGAAAATATAAAGGTCCAAAAGGAGATGGCTGTTTTTGTCAGGTAATATGAAAGAGAGAGCAGGATGAAGCAAGGCTTCATTTTCCGGGATCTCGGCTCATGCCATAGGTATAAAAGAAAGGGTTCACAGGAGTTATTCATGCCAGCGCAAGGGGTGGGCCACCAATTTGAAAGGATAGACGGTAATAAGGATTTTCTTTCAAATAGAACAGGCAGGAAGGTGCCATCACATGAAGTTATCTCTTCATGAGCGGTTTTTCATGCTTCTACTTTCCTGATAAAATAAATTTTAATATATGTTTAAGGAAGTTTCATGTTTTTCTGTCTGATTATGTTCAGAGTGGTGACAATGACGATTAAAGCAGCAGAGGATTCATTCAGGTGAAATTTTGATATAATATTTATGATTAATTTGATGAGGATTGTTTTAATTTCCCATGTCCAACGGAACAGAGAAGAAGATTCTGGTTACAGGTGGTTCGGGCTTCATAGGAAGTTATCTCATCCCCTTTCTGAGCAGGCAGGGATGGGAAGTGCTGGGTTCTTTTTGTCGTCATTGTGTTGACGGTAATCTTATTCCCCTTAATGTTTGTGATAAAAATCAGTTATTGACGACATTGAATCGTATTCGTCCCGATATTATTATCCATTGTGCAGCTCTTACCAATGTACAGGAGTGTGAAAAGAATAAAGACACTGCCGATGAGATTAATATAACCGCCCCGGAATTGATAGCCCGCTATTGTTCTGATTTTGGGGCTCGTATGATTTTTATGTCTACGGACCTTGTTTTTAGCGGGGAAAAACCCCCTTATCATGAGCAAGCCCCTACAGATCCTGTGAATTATTACGGACAGACAAAAGCCCGGGCAGAAGAGAAGTTGCTGGAATATCCCCGGGTAACGATCATCCGAACTTCTCTGAATTATGGCTATCAGAGCCCTTTCATTAAATGGATGTTCAAAAAGCTTGAAGAAGAAAGAGAGATCCCCTTGTTTGTAGATGAGTTCAGAAATGCTATTTATGGGGGTGATTTTGTGCGTGTTCTTCTTCCTTTACTGCGTTGTAAACCACGCCATCGTATCTATCATATTGCCGCATCACGGTCCATGAATCGCTATGAATGGGGGATTCTTTTTTTTCGCCAGATAGGCCTGGATAAGGCAATAGAAGCATGTAAACAAGCGACCGCAGCTTCTTTTCCCGCACCCCGGCCCCTGGATGTTACACTTGAAACCACCTTATATGAAGATGAATTTGATATAATGTTTCCCACACCTCAGGAGAGTTTATACAGCTTTCTGGAACAGGAAAAAACATTTCTCAAAACTTTAGCGAAAGGAGGTAATATATGAAAATCGGTGTTCTTTCAGATACGCATGACGCCATGAAACTATTTCGGGACACAATGGATTGTTTAAAGGATAAAGGCTGTGAGGTACTCTTTCATGGTGGAGACTTTGTATCTCCCTTTGCTTTTAAAATACTTGGTCAATTTACCGGACAAGTTTATTGTGTTTTTGGGAATAATGAAGGGGAACGAGTGATGATTCGTCAAATTGAAGGCCAGTTAGATAATATAGAGCTGGAAGATGAAATATTAACGACAGAAGCCGGAGGAAAGAGGATTTTAATTAAACATCGTCCTGACGGTGTTGAACACTATGCTCGTTCCGGTGATTTTGATTATGTGTTTTATGGCCATACCCATAAAATTGATCTTCGACAGGAACAGGATACCAGGATTATCAATCCAGGCGAGGTATGCGGCTATTTAACGGGTAGATCTACGGCTGCCCTTTTGAATACAGAAAACGACCATGTTGAGATAATAGATGTCATGTGAGGAGTAAATGACTTAATTATGAATAACAATAAAGAGCAAATCATTGAATGGGCAAGACAGGTGTTGGATAATGAGGCCCAGGCGATTCAGAACGCCAAAAAACAACTGAATAATTCCTTTAATGATGCCATCGAAAAAATCCTGGACTGTCGGGGAAAGGTGATTATAACAGCTATTGGCAAGTCCGGTCACATAGGCAGAAAAATGGCGGCGACCATGGCAAGTACAGGTACTCCTGCCTTTTTTGTGCATCCGTCGGAAGCATATCATGGCGATTTGGGAATGATTTCTTCGCAGGATATTGTTATTGCCATTTCTTATAGTGGGAATTCTTCCGAAATATTAAATATTATGCCGGTGATAAAGAAACTTGGTGTTTCGGTGATAGGTATCACCGGCAATGAACATTCTCCCCTGGGAAAGGTTTGTGATGTGGTGATTAATGTGACTGTGGCTAAAGAGGCTGACTTTCTCAATCTTGCTCCTACCGCCAGCACTACTGCCACCCTTGCCCTGGGAGACGCCCTGGCTGTGGTTCTCCTCAAATTAAAGGGTTTTACTTCATCAGATTTTGCTTTTTATCATCCTGGAGGTTCTCTGGGACGTTCCTTTCTCTCAGTTGGCGAGCTCATGACGGAAACTCCCCCCAGAGTTTCCCGGGAGGATACGTTTCAAGCAGCTATGATGGAAAGTAGCAGAAAAAATCTGGGAGCAGTCTGTAT
The DNA here is from genome assembly GCA_003554345.1 of Candidatus Sumerlaeota bacterium. GTDB lineage: Bacteria > Sumerlaeota > T1SED10-198M > T1SED10-198M > T1SED10-198M > T1SED10-198M. Next base: position 9,325 of record PWGE01000293.1, read on the forward strand.
AGTAGATGAGAAGGATAAACTGGTTGGTATTATTACTGACGGAGATATCCGCCGGATATTTCAAAAATATGTGCATCGAAAGATTAAAGAAATATTTTCTCTGCCGGTGAAAGAAGTAATGACTCCTGGACCGCATAGTGTTACACCGGATGTGCTTGCGAAGAAAGTTTTTCAGATAATGGAACAAAAATCCACGTATGTTTTACCGGTTGTCGATTATAGCAATGTATTGTACGGTTTGATCAGAATGCATGACCTGGTACAGGCAGGCTTTACTTCACTTGAGGATAATACAGATGAATAAAAAGTCTTTGATTTCGGGTGTTATCCTGCTTTTTATAATGCTGTCAACGATTTACCTGGCACGTTCTGTTATACATGTTTATGTGGTGAGTGGTGATTCCATGGAGCCTTTATTAGAACACGGTGATGTTATCCTGGCTCTGGATTTGCCGAATGCTCAATATACACGTGGTGACATAGTGGTGGTGGATCTCGAACACATGGAGGAAGAAGAAGGATATCTTGTGAAAGAGGTGTTGGGTATACCCGGTGATTCCATTACCTCAGCCGATGGATATTTGCACATAAATGGAGAGAAGACAGATATTCATTCTCATAACGCAGTCGTATTTCGAGAGGTATTTCTTGAAGAAGAAGAGTTTTATGTAGTGGGGTCTAATATGGTGGAAAGTTATGACAGTCGCTATTTTGGTCCTATCCAGAAGAATGAACTAATCGGTAAATATTATATGACCCTGCGTGTACAGCTTCCCTTCGTGCGGCGGCTTTAGGAAGCTGGCAAAAGGTGTGGCCGGGGATATGCTGTGCCGGGATAGAGAAGACGAAAATTTTTTATTTCTAC
>PWGE01000003.1 GCA_003554345.1 Candidatus Sumerlaeota bacterium
TACTTTCGGCTGGAGGAGGCGCTCATCGGTTATGGAAATTGTTACTCCTTTATTCAGAAAAGCCAGTTCCCGAAGCCGGTTGGAAAGAATATCATAACTGAAATCTATGGCATCAAAGATCTCATCATCGGGCTTAAATCTAATGATTGTTCCGGTAGATTCATTTTCACCGATGATCCGTACATCACTTCTCGGTTTTCCCCTGTCGTAAGCTTGGTAATATACGCTTCCATTACGGTATACAGTTACTTCACACCATTGAGAAAGGGCATTAACAACTGATACGCCCACTCCATGGAGCCCTCCGGAAACTTTATAGCTGTTCTTATCAAATTTGCCGCCCGCATGAAGTCTGGTCATAACTATTTCCAGGGCGCTTATTTGTTCTGCCGGATGGACTTCTACTGGGATCCCTCTTCCATCATCAATAACTTTAATAATATTTCCCTGTTCGATGGTAATATCGATGGAATTACAATATCCTGCCAGGGATTCATCAATACTGTTGTCTACTACTTCATATACTAAATGGTGAAGACCGTCCGGACCAGTAGAACCAATATACATCCCTGGCCGTTTCCTCACCGCATCAAGCCCTTTTAAAACCTGAATATCGCTAGCGGAATAATTATTCTGCATTCCTTATGTACCTGCTTTATAAGTAAATAAAAACAAATCGTGAGTGATTCCATTATACATTTTTAAGGAAAAAAAGTAAAGGAACCATATCTTTACAGCAGTTTATTGCTATATTCCAGTCAGTGTATTAGAATACGCTTTATGAATAAAGTTGAATGGGACTATGAGCCGTTCTGGTCTGAAGCTGTTGCCCAAATCCGAAATCATCTCTCAGACCAGGAATACTCTATGTGGTTTGCCAGCATTTTTTATGAATCCTCAGATAATCAGACAATTGTTCTTTCAGTCCCTTCTGCCTTTTACCGAGACCAGATCTGTAAACGGTACTACCAGTATATAAAGCAGCTCCTGGACGAACTGACAGGTTGTGATATGAAGATTGAATTCATGATAAAATCACAATCACAAAAGACAAATTCAGATAAAGAAACCACTTCAAGCAGTACTGGGGAAGAAGAATACCAGGATATTCAACAATCTACTCAAATAATTAACAGGAAAAAAAACGGAGAATTTAATCCTGATTATACATTTGAGAATTTTATTATAGGAGACAACAGTTCCTTTGCATATAATGCATGCCTTGCCATCGCAAAGAATCCTGGAGCAAGCTACAATCCGTGCCTTATCTACGGAGGTGTCGGATTGGGGAAAACCCATCTTATACAGTCTATTGGCAACTACATCCTTTCAAAAGAAAAAAATATTCACATCTCCTATGTTACAGCTGAAACATTCACGAATGAATTCATTCAGTCAATTGGTGAAGGGAAAAACCATCAATTTAAAAATAAATACAGAAAAGTGGATATTCTTCTTGTTGATGATATCCATTTTCTCCAAAATAAAAATCAAACGCAAGAAGAGTTATTCCATACCTTCAATGCATTGTATGATTCGAACAGGCAAATGGTATTTACTTGCGACAGACCTGTCTCAGAATTAAAGGAATTAACCGCCAGGCTGCGCAGCAGGTTCGAACGTGGATTAAATGTCGACCTTCAGCCTCCTGATTACGAAACGCGAAGCGCAATCCTGAAGAAAAAATGTGAACTGCAGAATTTTTCCATGCCTAATGAGGTGATTGAATATATCAGCAGTACCATTACTTCAAATGTACGCGACCTTGAATCATCTTTGACCAAGCTTATTGCCTATTCAAGGCTTTTAGGGAAAGAAATAACTCTTCCCATAGCAAAGGAGCAGCTGAAAGATTCCTATTCAATCCAGTCAAATCAAAGCTTTACAATTGATACAATACAAAAAGTTGTAGGTGAATATTTTAACCTTTCTTCTATAGATTTAAAAAGCAAAAAACGGACTAAGGCAATTGCATTTCCCCGCCAAGTAGCTATGTATCTATCCAGAAAATTGACCGACTATTCCACAACAGAAATTGGCTATGAATTCGGAGGAAGAGATCATTCTACAGTAATGCATGCTTGCCAACGGATTGAATCACGCCTTCAGTCTGATCCGATGCTTGAAGGAAATATACAGCGGCTGATACGCCAAATAAAGGAACATAAAAAGCACAACAGGTAGTGCCTGTGCTTTGTGTATAAGCTATGGAAAGTATGAGTATAACTCAATAAATATTGTGGATACTTTTATTCTTATGGTACACTGTTGATAACATGTGGGTTACATGTTCGAGTTATCAACAGGGTTATACTTTATAACAGCTTTTTAAGTATACGATTATGATCTTTTCAACAGTATCCACAGTATCTATTATTACTACTGCTTTTTAAATTAATTAATAATAGAGGAGCAATACATGAAATTTACAGCCAGTAAAGAAGCAATTCTTAAGGAAATAATCATTGCAAATGATATTATTTCTGATAAGAATATCGTATCAATCCTCTCTAATGTACTACTAGAAACTTCAGATGATACACTCACTATACGGGCAAGTGATTTAAAAGTAAGTTTTGAAACTCAAATTCCAGTGGATACTGAAATTAACGGAACTACTACTGTTATGTGCGAGAAATTATTCAGTATTCTCCGCTCTCTTCCTGAAGGAGATATTGAGTTTGAATTTGCTGATGGAAAACTGTATATTATTAAGAGGGATGAAAAAATACATTTTTCTCTCCGCTGCATAGACCCAAAGGATTTCCCACAGTTTAAAGCCCCAAGTGAATATACGCTTTCAATACCAAAAAAAGACTTTGTTGAAATGATAGATCATACGATGTTTTCTGTCTCAGATGATGAAACCCGATATTATATGAATGGGGTATATTTGGAACCCGGACAGCAAAGTTTAATTATGGTTTCCACTGACGGAAGAAAACTCTCATTTATTGACAGGAATATTAAGCAGGATGTCCCTTTTTTTGAACCAATAATTATACCTCCAAAATTTCTACAGCTGATCAAGAAAGTGTCCTCAAAGGAAGGAGAAATTTCACTTACTATTTCAGATTCACATATTTACGCAGATTTTGACAGTCACCATCTTGCTTCAACACTCATTGAAGGAAAATTTCCTAACTATAAACGGGTTATTCCGCTTAAACAAGAAAATGTATGTATCATAAAATCAAAGGAATTCCTTGAAGCTCTCAGAAGAGTTTCACTTCTGGTGGATCAAAAATCCCGTAGAATCTATATAGACATACAAGAAAATAATTTAGTTATTTCATCTGAAGAAAGTGAATTAGGTACAGCAAAGGAAGAATTAACCTGTAACCACACTGGGGAAGAAGGAAGAATTATTATGAACTGTACATACTTAATAAATCCTTTACGGGTAATGAATTGCGAATATATTGCCTTAGCTTTCCATGATCCGACAAAAGCAGTCACCATGAGACCGGAACCGGAAGAGGATTATTTTCATATTATTATGCCTATGAGTTGACGTGCTGAGTTCAGTCTCGGATACTAGTATATGAAATTTTTATCTCTTTCCCTTCATAACTACAGAAATATATTATCATGTTCGCTGGATATTCATAAACGGCATGTCATCTTTCGGGGAGAGAACGGGCAAGGTAAAACGAATCTCTTAGAATCCCTTTACATTTCATGTTACGGATTTTCATTTAGAACGAGAAAGACGAACCATTTAATTACCCATGGAAAAAATTATGCTTCAATATCTGTTCGGCTGCAGGAAGGCGAAACAGCACATACTATAGAAGTAAAAATATTGCCGGGAAGCCTGTCAATATCTATTGACGGAAAGGAAATTAAGGACAGAAAAGAACTTATTGAATCCTTCCCATGCATTATCTTTTCCCATGGGGATATTGAATTTGTTAAAGGTGCTCCGTCGGAGAGAAGAAAGTTTTTTGACCAGACAATGTGCTTATATGATTCTCTTTTTTTTGATGATATCCGCAGATATAATCGTATCCTGCGGCAGAGAAACCAGGCACTAAAAGATCAAATGGTCTATCTTGTGCCAAGCTATGATTCACAACTGGCACAGCTGGGAATGATCATTCAGTCCAGAAGGAGCCAAGTTGTTGAGGAATTCAATGAATTGTTTCCTCAAGTATTTTCAAGAGTTTCTGGAATGACAGACCCCCCTGTAATTGACTACAGTCCTTCATGGAAGCATTTTTCAAATCAGCAAGAAGTAAAAGAATTTCTTCAGAAGAATTTAAATCAGGATTTGAAGTTTTTTACTACTACCACGGGGCCTCATCGTGATAAATTTACCTGTATAAAGAATGGAAAAAATTTTATTGAAACTGCATCTACTGGACAGCTTAGACTTATTTCACTGGTGCTCAGAGCAGCTCAAGCACAGTACTATCAGAAAAAAACAGGAAGAAAGCCTGTGCTGCTGCTTGATGATGTCCTGCTTGAATTAGATCATGCAAAAAGGTCGGCCTTTCTCCATGAATTAGCCGGTTATGAACAGGCCGTTTGTACCTTTCTTCCTAATGAAACCTATGGGGAGGAGTCTCTATTTACAGAATGTTATACCTATCAAATACATGAGGGAGAGATTGTCTATGAAAAAAGCTTCTGAACTAATTGATCAAATATTTTCCAGTTTATCAATTGATCAGCATAAAGGAAGCATATCACTATTTGACGAATGGGAACATATTGCAGGAGCAAAGATTGCTGAACACAGCAGAATAAAGGAGATAGAAGGAAAAAGTATCATCATAGCTGTGGATCACCCCGGATGGTCACAGGTAATCCAGTTAAAAAAGAAACAAATCCTGCATGAGATTCATAAAAGATATCCCGAACTTGAGATTACTTCACTTCGGATTATATTGGGTTGACAGATACGGCTCCATATCTGTATACTTGCTCGCCAGAGGCTAAATGGCCTTGAAAATTGATACAATCCGCTTATAGCGTTTATATAAGGAGTTTTCTTCCATGAAAAGGAAAAGAACATACCAGCCAAGCAGAGTGAAAAGAAATCGAAGACTTGGATTTAGAAGCAGAATGAAAACAAAAGCAGGACGGCAAGTATTAGCGCGAAGAAGAAGAAAAGGAAGAAGTAAGCTGTCCGTCTCGAATGAAAAAAAACCTTACTAGAAAAGAACGATTAAAAAGGCCGTCAGACATACGCCAAGTTTTTTTAGAAAGAAAAAGTGTTTCTTGTTATGGAGCTAAACTGTTTTTCAGAAAAAATGTTAATCCTTGGAACAGAATGATGTGTATTCCTGCCCGCGGCTTTAAACGGGCAGTTGACCGTAACAAAGTGAAGCGTCGTGTAAAGGAAATATTCCGAGAAGAAAAACACAAACTCCTGACAGGATATGATGTGGTGTTTATTGTTTATCCGGATATGAATGGTCATGATACTTTTTCAAAACGAAAACAGCAAATAACTTCTCTTTTATATCAGGCGGGGTTATACCCTTCCGAAGAAAAAGAAGACAGGGAATAAAGCTTTGTATGGTTAACGGCCTCTTTATCACGTTCTTTCTCCCTTTTGCCTAAAGGAGACATTGATGGAACGTAATACTATATTGGCTGTAGTTTTATCTGCAATTGTTATTGCCGTAGGACTAAGTATACAAGCTACTTTTTTTCCGCCTGAACCGATTGAACCGCCCCCGGAACAGCCAGTAGAAACTGAAGTTGAAGAGCCTGAAGTAGAAACAGTAGATCATACGAGGCTTGAACATTTTGAATTGGTCCCCATTGGAGAAGACCCTCCGGTTGATGAGGTAAATATTCATAACCAAGTATTTGATGCAACCTTCAGCAACAGAGGGGCTGTTCTAACAAGCTTAAAATTTCTTGATCATTTAGATGATGGTGAGCCGGTAGAAGCTGTTTTTACTGGCTCAGAAGAACAAGCTGCTTTTTATACGTACCTTGGCGAGCAATATGAAGATCCCATCACCGACACTTTCCATGTAAATATGAAAGATTCCCTTACCGTAGAGTTCTACCGGGATTTTAGTTACGTAAATAACGATGGGGAAGTGCATGATGATCATTTTCGTATATCTAAACTATTTACGTTTAAACCAGAAGAGTATCTCTTTGAAATTTCTGTAAATATTAAAAACAGTACTCGTGGTGCACCGCCTCTTGATTTTGATGGTTTTGCATACACCATGGGTTTTGAGCCGCAGCTGGGCCCTGAATTTTTAGAACTTGACGGCAGATATGACTATCGGCACTTTTATACATACGCCGGCGGAAACAAAGAACACATAACCATAGATAATGAAACACATACAACAGATGAATACCTCGCTTGGACCTCTTTGGCAGGTAAATACTTTACAGTAATCGGCATTCCCGATGAAACACGCTACAGGACCACTTTGATCGAAAGAGAAAAGACTGGTCTGCCTCAAGCATCAAAGATTATGTACAGCCGGCCAATGCTGCGAAGCAGTGATACCACAGACAGGTTTAGATTCTATATTGGCCCCCAGCAAAGTAATGTTATGTCTGTCTATAATAATGCAGATGAAAATGCATGGGGACTCAGCGGACTGCACCTGGAAGAAGCAATTGATCAAAGCACATGGTTTGGCTGGCTGGAAAACATTCTCAAGTTCTTTTTAAACTTTTTCTATCAAATTGTGCCGAATTATGGTGTAGCAATTATTATGCTTACCATTTTTATAAAAGTTGTATTATATCCATTAACTAAAAAAAGCTTGGAATCTTCTGCAAGAATGCAGAAACTAAGTCCTAAAATTCAGGAGATCAGAGAGAAATATAAGGGAGATACGCAAAAAATAAATCAGGCTACAGCCGAGCTGTATAAGCAGGAAAAAATCAATCCCCTTGGTATGGGATGTTTCCCGATGCTTCTGCAGTTTCCGATATTTATTGCTCTTTACGGTCTGCTCAATAAACACTTTGAATTGAGAGGTGCTGTTTTTATTCCAGGATGGATTACCGATTTATCATCTCCTGACAGCATCTTAAGCTTTGCTCCTGCTCAGATTCCTTTAATTGGCTGGTCAGATATAAGGCTTCTCCCGATAATTTATCTTGTAACCATGATTTTTTCATTTAAGTTAACCCAAGGTGGAGCAGCAGCTGGCGGGGGTCAGATGAATATGAAATTTATGACCCTTATTATGCCGTTAGTTCTCTTTTTCGTACTGTACAATGCTCCTTCGGGACTCTTGCTGTACTGGACAGTCATGAATTTACTAACCATGCTGCAGCAAAAATACATTAAGCAGAAAAAAGAACATGATCAGGAAGAGCAGAAAGAGCCGGCAAAAAAACTTTCACAAGCAAAATCAAAAAGCGGTAAACCAAAGAAAATTGTTCCGCAAAAACGGCATAAAAGCATTCCAAAGAATACGAAGAGGCGCTGAGCGGGTTTATGAAGCTGCAATGACTCGGTAAGGAGTGAACATATATGACACAGGAATTTGAAGGAAAAAATGAAGAGGAAGCAATAAACAAGGCAGTTGAAGAACTTCAGCTTGAACGGGATGATTTTGATGTAGAAATTTTGGAATCAAGCAAATGGGGTTTGTTTAAACGGAATAATGTAAAAATCCGGGTTCATGTGAATGAAAACGGCCTGGTAAACACAAACAGCGAGGAAATACATCAGCAGGTATCTTCTGAAGGAGATTTTGAAGAAAAAGTCATTGAATTTCTTCAGACAATACTTGAAAAAATGGGGTACTTGGCTGATGTACAGGTTGCATATCGCAGGGATAATAAAATCGGGTTAAATATCATTTCAAAGCATTCTGCGATAATTATCGGTAAGAAAGGGAAAAACCTTGATGCTCTCCAGTTGTTAGTTAATGTGTATGCAGGAATGCTGGATGAAACCAAACGGGTTGTTCTTGATATTGAAAATTATCGAATACGCCATGAGGAACAGTTAATCCGGCTTGCTTATAAGACAGCTGAGCAAGTGAAAAAGAACAGAAAATCTAAACTCCTTGAACCTATGAACCCCTTTGAGAGAAGATTGATTCATTCCGCATTGAATGATATTCTCGATATTGAAACTAACAGTGAAGGCGACGGGCTCTATAAGCAAGTAAGAATATCCTATCGCACTCTAGGAAAAGGGAAAAAGACTCAGAAAGCGTAGGATATCCAGACAGCAATCGAGGAAGGCCTTCCGTTTATGAAAGGGAGGCTTTTTTTAATGTTGCAAATACCTGTAACATAAAAGAACCCGGTGAGGCTCATGTATACAAAAGAAAAAAACCATGCTGAACTTAGATCCCATGGTTTTCAGCAGATTGAAATAAAAACAAGGTATCCTCTTAGAAATAACAGAAAAACAAGGTATGAGATGGATTTGTTCATTTCAACTCCCTACCAGCTGGGAATAGATGAACATCGTTATGGGAGACAAGGGTTTTATCGTGAGATGAAAGACAATACACGGTATACGATAAATGAAATCCCTCTCCATCAATTAAGCGAAAAGCAAAGTGAACAAATAAGTCCTGTAGCAAGGATATATCAAGTACTCAAAGAAAAAAAAACACTCACATCAGAAGAAGAGCACATGGTGCTTTATGAATTAAGAAGTTTAAGCAATTATTTCAGCACCCAGGTTAAGCAGTCTTATCGCAGGGATAAACGTTTGGTAAGACAAAAAAACGATGAAAATGCAGAAGCCGAAGGGAGAATAACCCAGCAGCTGCAGGAAATACAAAAGTTCTTGCACACATATCGTGAGCTAATGAAAGAAATAGACAGTTGTACCAAATCACTCGATGTCCATAAAGCTTCGTTATGGGCTGATGAGTACATGAGCTTAACAACAGAACGTATTCTGTTGTATTACTATAATCTGTTGAAACATACTCCTCCTTCAGAAAAACTGCTGAAGGATATTTCAAGAACAGTGCAGCAGGAAAAAAAATGGCGAACAGAAAAACAGTATATTTCTGCTTGTATAGATGGGGACCAGATATCTAGAGAAGCAGGATTAGAAAGAGAAAATATGCTGAAAAAATGGTCGCAGGGCGTATTATATCTGACTAGTCAAGATTCAAAAGTTGAAAAAGGTCTTATCCATGTGTTTGCAGGTGCGGCAGCAGCTATAGCAATGGCAGTTGCTGTGTTATTTACGTTCTTTGCTGATACATGGTTTTCAATTTATAGTCTGCCCTGGGCTCTAGTAATTATTGTTTCCTATATCCTGAAGGATAGAATTAAGGAAGGCTTCCGGGGGCTTTTTATTCGTATTTTACCTAGGCTGATTTCAGATAAGACAGAAAACCTCATAGACCAAAGGAAAAAAGAAGTAGTCGGGAAAGCAAGAAGCTTTGTAAAATTTATCAAAAGGAAAAACCTTCCCGAGCAGATGAAAACGGCTATGGGGAGACAAGAGGATGAATTGGGCAAAACCTTGGAAGAAAGCAATATTATCTGGCTAAATAAAACGATACTACTGAGAAGCGGAAAACTATTGAGGGAACAATCAAGATTTAACTCTATCACAGAAATAATACGGATTTCTCTTGAAGATTTTTTTGAACACATGGACAATCCTAAGAAAAGTATTTGCAGGGCAGACCGTCAGGGTAATCTGGTAACAATCTCTGGAAACCGGGTCTATCATTGTGATATATTTGTTAAGCTTGCCGATGATTCTGAAAAGAAAGAAAGAATTTTTTGGTATGATGTGGTTCTTACCCAAAAAGGACTGCTGAGAATTGAGCAAAAAGACAAAAACTATGGAGGAACAGCATGATAAATGATCAGTCCTATTTGTTTACTTCTGAATCAGTGAGCGAGGGTCATCCGGATAAAATGTGTGACCAGATTTCAGATGCAGTATTAGATGCATGCTTAAGAGAAGATAAAAGTTCCAGAGTAGCATGTGAAACATTTGCTACTACGGGGATGGTGCTTGTCGGTGGGGAGATAACTACAGAAACGTATGTGCCGATTCCGGAATTAGTAAGAGAAGTGGTTAGGGATATTGGCTATACATGTCCGAGTTATGGTCTGGATTATGAATCCATGGCTGTCCTCAGCACCATTGATCAGCAGTCACCTGATATTGCAATGGGAGTAAATGAGGATGAAGAGCATCACAA
>PWGE01000183.1 GCA_003554345.1 Candidatus Sumerlaeota bacterium
ATCATTTCAGCCGTAGGGGCAGACCTGCGTGTCTGCCCTGCTAAATTGTAACCCGGGAGTATAGAACTTGTAAGCAATATTTTTCTGTTTTCTTAGTTATTCTTCTTTTTCTGAATTCTTAAGATATTTCTATTTTCAGAGGAGGTGTTATAAAACATGCAGAGAACGCAGGCGATTGAGGGCGGCTGCCAGCTCATAGGGACGAAACATGGCATACTCGCCGGGATGCTGACCGGTAAATCCCAGCACATCAAGACCCTTTTGCCCAATATCAGTCATCACTCTATCGATTATTTCTTCCAGGGTTAATCTGCCGGTAGCGTAATTATCACAGATATAGGTAAGGGCATCGCCAATGGCACTGGTCTGGCTGACATCCACCAGTTGTTCTACAGAATGCAGCGAAATATTCTGTCTGCCGTACTGAATAATATGAAGCCCCCGGGCGTTCACTTTTCGTTTTTTTCCTTTGACGGGATTAAGGCCCTTGCGAATAGGCTTTCTTGGAGTAATTTTGCCGAATGCTTCGCCGCCTTCTTTACGGCGTGTTGTCTGAAACTGAGAGGCAATCTTTTTTGCTCTGTCCGTTACGTCATAGGGACGATAATGGTCCATCATGATAACCGTATCAGCAACATCAAAATAGTCACCAGAACCCCCTACCACCAGCATCGTACTCACGCCCAGATCACTATGAAGAGTTCTTACTTTATCAATGAAAGGAGTGATGGGCTCTTTATCTTTTGCCACCAATGTCTGCATACGTTCATCACGAATCATAAAGTTTGTAGCTGACGTATCCTCATCGACTAAGAGTACAGAACTTCCCACCTCCAGGGCTTCCATAATATTAGCCGCCTGGGAAGTACTGCCGCTGGCGTCCTCAGAAGAAAACTGGCGTGTATCAGCACCATAGGGAAGATTACTGATAAAAGGACTGATATTGACCTTTTCCACTCTTCTTCCATCTTCGGAACGAATCTTTACAGCATCGGGTAAAGAGACCACTAACTCGCGTCCATCACCGGGTATATGATTATACACACCGAGCTCCACAGCATTTAAAAGAGTGGATTTTCCATGATAACCACCGCCGACAATAAGAGTTACTCCCTTTTTTATAAACATACCGCTCACGTTACCGCGGTGAGGAAGCTGCACTTCTTGTCGCAGGGTTTCCGGCGATTGAAACGGAACAACTTTTCCTGATTTCATGGGGCGGTCATCAATGCCGCTCACACGTGGCAAAATTGAATCATCGCCCACAAAAGCAATGCCGTCATTATCAGCCACCCAACGGCGCAAAAAGTCCTGGTCTTCCACCACGTCAACATGTTCTTCTACCAATTCTTTGTTCAGAGCCGAGAAGTACATTGAGTTCTGTATAATATGAGGAAGGATGTCCTTAAATATCTGTATGGCTGCCTTTCCCAGGATACGCCTTCCACGTGCCGGTAGTCCTACTACAAAACGGGCTTCCACATATTGAGAATTGACCACCATAGCGGTTCGTTCAAGCACCTCCTGGTTTCCTGCATCGATGTTCATCATGCCGCTTTTACCGGTTCCGAGTGATTTTTTTCTCTTATTACATTCCCGGTCAAACATCCTTGTGAGGTAATCTTCCAGGGCAATGGTACGAATTTTGTTGGAATACAAATCCCCGGGGAAACCTGCAGCAGACTGGTGTAGCCGAAAGCGAAGGTGAGAAGGTGCCGCAAAAGGGTCGCCCTGCACGTGGTCCACATACAGGGTCCCTTCAGGATAATTATATTTACCTTTAATATCTTTATATGCTTTATACCCCTTACCATCTATGCGATGGAGTTCTGATAACAGTTGCCGAAAATGAGACATGAAATCCTCCTTTCTTGAAAGTATCAGGGTCTATTACACGCAGGGTACACAGAATAGAATCAAGCTGCGCAGAGTTGTTAAAAAATGTATATATTAATCCAGTTCAAAAGTGGCATATTGAGCAAGAGGGTCCTCACGGTCTTCGGGATCTACCGGTTTTTCCACGCGGGCAAAAGTTGTCAGTTTATCCTTGTCTGTTACGGGGCAAAAATTCAGATCAGCCACCTTTTCAACATTAAAATTAATGCCATCGGTAGCCTGTTGAGTTGACCAGTAGCGCATTTCTACAGGTTTGCCGGTTTCATCCTTACGCCAGGAATCAAAGATAACAGAATGACCCGTCCTATCACGACGCCAGATCTGCACAAAGTCGCCTCTTTTCAGGTCATAGATACAATCTATGGGATAACCTCCTTCATATATCCAGAGAGCATCACTGGATCCGTACCAATAGCCATCTTCAGGGCGGCTGACATACCACAGGTCAAAAAAGCCTCTCATTTCTTCCACTGAAAGACCAAAAATAGTCTCATAGGAATGAGATTCATTATATTCTTCAAAACCCTTCATGAACACCTGGTAGGTTAAACCGCAACAAAAGGCAGTATTGGGATCCTCTTCTGTATTTTCGACTATCACTTCATCCCGGTATTTCAGGGTCTGAGTAACCCCGTCACCACCATGCCATTTATAAGGATGGGTCCCATCACGAGGCAAACTCTCCATATAATCAATAAAATATTCATTCATATCCGACCGAACAAAATACACCTTAAATCCTGGTTCATCCACGTCCTCATCCATAACGATTTCAGTTTCTATTTCTCCGGACGGACCATAATAGCCCCGAAAATCATTGTTATCGGTTTCAGTATGCAGTAAAATACCGGTGGCTTTATCATAGACATCAATAATAAAGCGTCCTCTATCCTGCGTCTGATAAATGTTGGTTTCATAATCTATTTCCAATACAAACGGTTCATCTTCTTTTATTTCCTCCGGATAAGAAAGAAGTTCAACTTCAGCAGGAGGCTTCGAATCTACCGGTACCACACGCATGGCATCGGTAATGACAACATCCCCGCCTTCCGAAGTGGCAGCATTTAAAGAAACGCTATGAGTACCTTCTCCAAAGGAAAAGCGTCCCAGCGAATGCCATCCTTCACCGGAACCGGTTTGATCAATAATAGAATACTTTTTACCGGTAAGGGTATCAATTTCATAGGTTACCCATGGTGCCCGGTTATCCCCGCGAACAAAAAAAGCATCCACCTCATAGGTGCCCGGCGAATCGATCTCAAAATTAAAAGAAGCAACCGCTTCATTGGGAACCATTTCCCCGTCATCATCTTCCATCTTCGGATAGGTATAACGCAGTATTTCATCATCATAACCTTTGTATTCACCATAGCGCCAGAAACCTTCTTCTGTGTAATAAGGTTCCTCATGACTGTGGTGAATCACCTGCACCTCACCCCAAAGACAAACCGATATTACCAGGAACATTCCTGTTAATAAAAAAAACTTCATTCTTGATTTCATGTAAGCCACCCTCTTTATTTGTATTATTGGCATTTTTATTATAACCTGAAAAGGTTAAGAATCAATCAAAATAAATAACGATCTTCCCATGGTAAAAAAAGATAAAAAATGTTATGTCGTGAATGCTATGAGTTCTCATTATTATGATATCAAAAACACAGGCTTCATAAAACAAGATGATGTAGTTTTGCATAAAATCCATTTGTTTTGTGAGTACAAGATGCTGTAAGAAGCTTAGCGAAGATGGAATAATACTAACGGACGGTAGAGCGGCAGGTGCGCCAACGCTTCAAAATTAAAATTATGGCAATTACTACAATGATGAGAACCAGCAGCGGGAAAAGCACTGCCAGTACCGCCATAATAAAGGAGAGCACACTTTCACCTAAAGATACAAAGGGATTGGCTATCCCACCTGTGGTAACGGTACTTCCTGCATGTAACACATTACTTGATATATTCGTCAACACAGAAGCTCCACCGCCCCCGACAATTGACAGTGTCCAGGCAAGCAGGGGATCGATTTCTGTTATTACCGACATGGTTAAAACAGTCCCCGCCACGGCACTCACGGGGACACTGATCGTGGATAACAGATTATCGACGTAAGGAATAGCATACGCGGCAATTTCTAAAAGAGCGGCAACCGAAAAGGCTATAAGCGCCGGTGTCGAAGCCACCCACTCAAAGGTTGAAGAAGGTTCCAGGTAACCAAGACGGGTGGCAACACTCATCACCAGGAATGGCACAAATATTCGTAATCCACTGGTAGCACCCAAAGCCACACCAAGCAAAACACTCAAGAATATCTCCATGAAAGAACCTGCTATCCTTTCTTTTATTACACCTATTCAACAGTAAAAAAGTTGTATTTCAACAGAAGAGAAACTGGTATATATTGAGGGAACTGAATGAGATCAGGGAAACAAAGGAGTCAGGAGACAGAAGTTTGTCAGATAACAGTTAATAAGTAATAGTTAATAGAGATAAAACGCCACGATTCAGAATGGGAGATTACAGAGGAGAAAACCAGAAAGAGATTTGTATCACGCAAAGGAAAATAGGAGTCAGAAGACAGAAGACAGGAGTCAGCATGGAAAACAAAAGAAAAGAATAAGAAAAGTATCACGCAAAGCTCGCCAAGCTCGCAAAGTAATACCACAGAAAAGATATTGGGAAAGAACTCACAGAAAAGAAATATTTTTGGAAAAGAAAGAAGCATGAAATGAGAATCAATCAGGTGCGCAAAGCAAAGAATGAGCCTGAAAAAGCCCATTGGAGACGCAAAATATTGCGTCTCTACCTTCAGGGAACATCACAAAATCCTGCTTTATCCTGTTCACACTCTTTTCCATTTTGCTGTTGATACTGGAGACTTTTTTATCCGCCCATCACTAGGTAAAAATCCCATGAGCAAAGTACAGAATAACTCCAATACGAACAATACGAGGACCAAAACCATAGATATAAAAATCACTCATTTTCATGGTGAATGCTCCCGAGAGCCAGCAGAAAAAGACAAAAGGGACGGGTGATAATGTAGCCACAAGCAGTCCATATTTCCCGTATTTCAAGAATTGATCCCAGTATCTGGAATATTTTTCCGTTTTGCCCAGGGTCTGTATTTTACCGGCTAATATCCATTTCCCTACAAAATAGCTGAAAGTTACTCCCAGCAAATTACCTGCCACCACAATAAGAAATATCAGGTGGGCATTTAAACCCAGCGCAATCGCGAAAGAACCAGGGATTTCTGGTCCGAAGGGCTGTTCTAAAACATCTACCAGAAAGCTCAAAATAAATACCACAGGATAACCGTAAAGTTCTACCAGTTCTTCAATATTTTCCTGTAATCCCTCGTAGTGGATATAAATGAGAAGGGCAATAAGAAAGGCAATGGTAAAAAAAGCAATGAGAAAACCAGAATGCTTTCTGTGCTCTTTCTTTGAAACAAAAGAAACGTGCTTTTTATTCATTACCTGTATCCTGTTACCCACGCAAAACATCTTTCCAAAAATACATTCTACACGGATAATATGAGGATGCAGTACTTTCGAATAAAGTTCAGAGACAGGAATTTGACTGAAAAAAATACTAATCGGTGAAGATATATATGGCGGTACTTTAGAAATATGAAAAAAATCGTTGCAGATTGCATCACGCAAAGAAAAGACGCCAGGAAAACAGACCCGCCAGCGGCAAACTTGCAGAAGAAACAAAGAACCCGGAAAAAAGATGAAACAAGGATAGGCGGGATGGAACAGGAAATACACAGAATCCGGACAAGCACGCAAAGTCAAAAAAGCTCACAAATACGCCTTTGGCGGACTTTTAAAAAGACCCTGACAAACATTTTGAAAGAAACGTCAAATTATCTCATGGTAGCCACGCAATATTTTGCGTCTCAAAAAGGTTTTATTTTCAGAGGAGTTCTTCATGCCAGCGCAGATATCGGTGCCACCATGGAAGAAACCAAGTGGACTGACAGAGACAAAAACAGACATAATAAACAATAGGACCGATCGGATCCGGATAAATCAGACGGTTCTGCAATAAGCAGAGGAAATGCCATTTCTTGCTAACTTCTGGGAGCCGGCTCCTGAGTGCTGAATGTCATTTTCAGAAAGAACATGCTATAGAAGCAGGCTCAATAAGGCACTTGTGCTCACTTTATCCTGGAAATATTCCACAAAATATATAAAAGACCCTGCAAGTCATCAAGTCCAGCGAAACACTTAATGAAAAAGGGCATCAGGGCACTTTTTTCTCCTGGACCAGAAATATTGTTTCAATAATGATGGAAAGCTTCATTGTGCCATAAAAAAACCGCCGGCTCCCTTTCAGGAACCGGCGGTCCTTTCAGTTATCTATAGGTCAGTTCAGATTAATAATCGAAGAGCTGCCAATCGCCAACTTCAAGTTCTTCAGTCTCAGAGGAGAATACAGCTATGTGGTTTCTCTGAATGCAGGTTGTTACATAGAATTTATTACTATCTCCAAAATCTGCGATGTTCAGATTGACTGAGCCATCTGCCTGAATGGCATCATGCAGGTAGAGATCCGGGAAAATACCCGATGCTACTTCTTCACCGGTATTTAGATCATAAATACCAACATAGTCATGCACATTCAGAGGAAAGTCAACCCACGTAATCTCATCAGAAAAGTCAGGTGTGTAGTTTGCCACTGCAATATATTCATTACCTTCATCAGTAATAACTATATTACTCATAAACAGATTATCCAGGCTTGCGTCTTCCCCGTCATATTCATAATCAAAGAAACCAGTTACTTCATCAACTACATTACCTTCAGCATCCAGGTAGACAAAGGATTCTCCATCTTCTTCGGCTTCAGTGCCTTCAGCATATTCCCAGACCCATTTGGCAATCATAGAACCATCTTTCATTAATGCGATTGAAGAAGCTCCATATTCAGTAGTAATTTCTTCTGTAGCACTCCAGGTGCTTCCGTCAAACTCATATTTGAGCAAATCAGTGCCTCCAACATCCGAAGTTACGACAATGATTTCACCAGCAAGATTCTCTACGGCAGCCAGTACCCTTGGAGGGGCAAAGGCACCATCATGCTCAACAACCTGAGGTGTTGCACCGTCAATTTCTTCCTCATCCCAGACCATAATCTCAGCTTCCTCATTCACCGTGGCAATGATTTTGCCGGATGGCATAACTGTTACTGTTCTGGGAACATTTCCATCAGTATTCAATTCGCCAAGAAATTCTCCATCATCAGCTGCCAGCACTTTAAGTCCCGGATCTTCAGCATAGGCAGCCACTAGCACATTGCCGGTTTCCGGATTCAATGCTGCACTATGGGTTTCATAAGTTACACCTTCATCATCAAAAGCTCTGAACCAATCATATTCATCGGCAAGAATTGACCATTCTTCCTCGAAAGGTTCAACGGGATCTTTGTCAGGAAATTCTATGACTTCTTCAACCGTCTGTTCATAGACACGCCCGTAAGAGCTGTTTCCGGTAACAAAAAGATACCTGGTATCTTCATTGTCAATAAGAGCAAGTCCGCCGGGAGAATATTCATCGGAGATGTCATCTATTGTCTGGAGTACTTCACCAGTTTCAGCATCCTGCACAAAGATAGTGCTGTCTTCTCCACTGGGAGCACCCTCAAAGGTAGACGAAATCACCACATCATTTTCAGCGCAGTAAGCCACATTAGGTCTTATAGACCAACTGGCATCAAGATAGTCTGCCTCTCCAAAAGGTTCGGCAGTATATTCTGCCAGGTTTTCAGCATCGCCTCCGGATACCTCATACACTGAACCGCTTACATTGGCAAAGATTGTATCATCCGGTGTAACATCTATACCACGGGTAACATCACCAAGACCAGTAATGTCTTCCAGTCCTTCAATTTCCGATCCATCTTCAGGATCATACAGAGCAAATAGCCCATCATTATTAGTAACAAGTAATTCACCGGTGCTGAGAAGGACGCCTGATTGGACCTTATAATCAAGCTCTTCCTCCCACTGTTGGTTACCTTCAGAGTCATACTTATAAATCTTGGCATAATCATCTGTGCCACCGTCACCAACTATCAATACATTATCATCTTCATCAACCGCCAGTCCCTGTACTCCATTCTCCAGATAATCATCTTCTAATAACACCTCATAATCCGGCTCTTCGGAGAAGGGGTTATCCGTATAATACACATATGTTTGCCTGCCTAGATACAATCTTCCTGTAGAATCAAAAGCCAGGCGTATAACGCCTATTGCTTCATCAGGAGTAGTAAATTCCTGGGACAGTGTAAAATCATCCCAGTCAGCAAAAAGCGAAAAGCAGAGCAAAAAAGCTCCCATTAATAGGATTCCTCTTTTCATAGAGCAAACCTCCTTTTTATTTTGTACGTACATGCTTTTCAGACATTGTTACGCCAATTTTTTTAATAACACACTTTAGTCTCATTATATATTATTGTTTGAAACGTGTCAAGTATTTTTAATGAATTTAGCGCGATTCCATAAAATAAAAAAGTTTCTTTTCTTATAATAACCAATAAAAGGAGTTAAATCAAAATCTGCCTTTTTCTATAAAAATTAAAGTTGAGGAATTAATAAAAATTTCAGGCAGTTCGCTGTTGGTTCTTCTTAAAGACTTTCTCTGCCCTTTTCATGGAAGTTCTTCACGCCAACTCAAAAGTTAGCGCCACCAATCATGAATCCGCCAGAGTGAACATTCAGAATAAATATGACTGATAGGACCAATAGGAGATATATGACCACGGAATCAGATAACCCTTAATAGATCTATTTTCAGAGGAATGTGCCAAAATTAAATAAAAAAGGGGGCTTTTCTTCGGTCAGACTGGCAGAGAACTATTCATAAAAATGACGAAAGTTCCGGCACTTTCTGAAATATGCTTTCAAAAGCCAGTTGGAGCATTCTTCTTAGAGACAGCAAAGATCAGGTAACCAGCACCACTATTTTCTGATAAGTTTGATACGCTGATTCCGGGCAGGTACAGTCTCTAACTCCATGGCATTGAGAATGGCTGTCTTTTCCCACAGTTCTTCCTCATAATTGAGGTCACGAAAAATATCCTGCAAGGGACGGGGTTCGGCAGTCTGTTTTATTTCGATACGGGCAGGCTGAACGTCCCTGATATCAGGATCGGCAATATCCCGAAAGGAAGCAAGATGTTCTTCTATATCTTCCATTTTCCCGGTCTTACCAGGAGATATAAAGGCGTTAAAATGATGTAGGTTATCTTCTTTTTCAATAGTTGCTGCCAGAAAGTCATATTTTTCTCCCTGCCCGCCTGCCTGCACATCACCCACCTGAATCTTTCCCCTGGTAATGAGGGTGGTGTATCCTGAAATAGATTTTTCCCTCTGCTCTTCTACTCTCAGATTTCTGAATTCCTCAATTTCACGCCGATGGATGTCCTCTGTTCTTCCCGGTCCGATATCAAACTGCCACAGGGCAAAGGCTTGATCATCACGGCACTCCAGCATAAAACTACCACGACCATACTCTTTTTTCCAGGAAGCAGCATCGGGTATTTGTAACTGCAGGTTCATTTCCGGATAGTAATACACATCGTCTTCTATCATTCCCTGTCGTGGATTGTCTCCATAAACCAATCCGTCTATATTCATAAGATACTCGTCCCTTTCTACTCTCAAACGGCGGTCATCCTCTCGAATCATATTCTGTATTCTATGGATCCGGTCCTCGGAAAGGGGATGCGTAGAAAGAAAAGCAGGCATACGCATTCCATCATCTGGCGACATACGCTGCAGAGTCCTGAAGAATTGTATCATCTCTTCAGGCGAATAGCCGGCTGCCCGGGCATACTGTACCCCCAGTTCATCCGCTTCATATTCATCCTGCCTGCTGTATCGCAGGAAAACAAGCTGGGTGCCCAGCCCGGCAGCTCCCAGGGCAGTCTCATAATCCCCAGCCACAGCGGAGGCTGCTCCAAGCAGAACACCGGCTATTGTGCCGTAACTGAGCCGAACAGCAGAATGACGGGCAGAAATGTGCCCGAGTTCATGTCCCAGCACTCCCGCTAATTCCGCTTCACTGTTCATCAGTGCCAGCAACCCACGTGTCACATAGACATAACCTCCCGGCGCTGCAAATGCATTGGGAACAGGCGCATCCAGAACAGTAAAGTGATAATCCAGGTGAGGACGAT
>PWGE01000316.1 GCA_003554345.1 Candidatus Sumerlaeota bacterium
ATAGCTTCATCTACTTTGTTACCTCCGTAAATGTACCATTTGGTGATAGGCGGCTGGTTAGACCTTACCTATGCCGGACTTCAACCGACAAGAATCTAAAAGCTTTTCCTGGCGCACCCTGCAAATAATGTTGTAAAATGATATATTATTTAGCCCAGAGAATTTATGTAAAGGCAAAGATTATTATGATACGTATACTTCATTTAGCCGATCTTCATTTAGGCTGGGAACCTGCGTATTTACCAGAAGAAAAGAAAAAAATACGACGTAACGAACGTGATCAACTTCTAAAAAAAGCAGTAGATTTTGCCCTCTTTCCTGAAAATAATATTGATGCTGTCTTTATTATTGGTGACCTGTTTGAAAAGTATTCTCCACCACCCCCTCTCGTAAAAGAAGTGCTCAGGCAATTAGATCGACTTTTGCAGGGAGGAAAAGAGTTGTTTACCGTCCCCGGGAATCATGATGAAATCACTTACCGTGATTCTGTATATCGAAAACACAGGGATGAATGGCCGGGGGTACTGGTGAGCAATCCCATGCCCGAACTGGTTGTCTCAAAGAAGATTAATGGTATCAAGTTGCATATATATTCCCTGGCTTATACCGGCGGTTTGACCCGACCTCATGCCATAGATTCTTTTCCCAGAAAAGATGAAGCCGGTCTTCATGTCGGAGCATTTCACGGTTCATTAGATTGGCAGAAATTAGCAGACAGAAGCCTGCCCCTTAACTCGTCTCTTCTGGCAAAAGCGGGGTACGATTATATCGCTCTGGGACATTATCATCGTCATCTTGAAGAAAAAATCGGCAAGGGAATAGCAGTTTATCCCGGTTCTGTTGAATTTAAAAATTTTCATGACACGGGAACAGGTCACTTTACTGTTATGGAATATCCCGGGGACAGAATCAACATTGAAAAATATCCTGTTGATAGACGCCAACACCTGTTCAAGGAAATTTCTCTTTCGGATATCTCCGATCGAGAAGAATTGATTAAATTGTGCCGCAAGCTAAGTGATCCTCAAGCCATGGTTCACCTGAAGCTGTCAGGAAATCCACGCTTTGCAATTGATACCGAAAAGCTTGCTGAGGAACTGGAACCTTATTTCTTTTACCTGGAAATTGACAATTCCGCCCGTTTTTTTGCAGAGAGTTTTCTGAAAAGCATTGCCCAAGAACCCACGGTACGAGGAGCCTATGTGAGACGTTTTCAGGAGAAACAAAAGGAAGTGGCGTCGGAACGCGAACAAAAAGTTCTGAAAAGGGCTTTGTTAAAAGGTCTCACCGCCCTGGAAGGGAAAGAAAAAGGATGAGTGGTCATACCATTACCTTTGAAAAAATAATCCTTGAAGGATTTGGTCCTTATCGGGAGAAAACAGAATTTATTTTTAGCGAAGGCTCGAACTGCTACGTAGCCTCAAATGAAGCCGGGAAAACCACCATGCTGTCTGGTTTGAGCGCAGTTCTCTTCGGTCTTTCCCACCGTCAGAAAAGCAGTTCCGCTTTTACCCTGGAGCGTTTCCGCAACTGGAATAATCCCCGAAACTGCCGGGGTGAAGTCTTTGTAAGTACCGGCGAAAACCGATACCTTTTTCAGCGTGATTTTGATAGTCATAAGGTTGAGGTTTGGTTATTGGATGAAGATTTTTCACGGAAAGAGCTCATTTTAGAAGGAACACATAATCCTGAAGCGCGTAAACCGCTTAAAAGATATGAAGAACTCCTTCATGAAATCCTGGGTATAAGCAGCCAGGAACTTTTCACCGATACCTTCAGCGTTGAACAACCTTTGCCTGAACCGCAAAATATCAGCACAGAACTACAGGGTCTGCTATCCGGAGGAAAAGGGACTCCTTTTCATAAGGCGTTAGATACACTTGTTGAAGAATTAAAGACCCTGACCAAATATACCGGTCCTAAAGATCGTGGTATCACAGCCCGAAACATGTCTAAAGAAGGGCAGCTGGAAGAACTGACTCATAGAATAACAGAATTAGAACAAAAGATTGAGAGCGGGAGAACAGCAGTCGATTCCCTGGTAGAAATACAACAGGCGTTACAAGAAACAGAAGAAGAACTTACCCAGACAAAAAAAACTCTCTCTCAAAAAGAAAAGACTCACAAAGCATGGTCAGAATGGCAACTTCTGCAGCGAGAATACTCCAGCGCCGCCCGGGAACGTAATAACCTTAAAAAAGCAGAAACCGAAGCACGCTCTCTAGAAAAAAACGCTGAAGAGACGCATTCCAGGTTAGAAAAAGACTATTCTGAATTCATCGAAGCCCCACAGAATACCGGTGATCACCTCCAGAAAATGGTAAGTATTAACAGTACACTCAATGAACTTGACAAAGAAATACGCGGATATGAAGAAGCGCTGAAAGAAGAAAATAAAAAGCTTGAAGAACTGGAAAATGACCTTACAAAATATTCCGGCTGGGAGTGGCTGGGAAAGGATCCTGTCAGTAAAATCAGTTCACTTCGTCGCAGCACCAAAATCTGCCGGGAAGAGTGGCACCGCTTTCAAAGGAACTGGCAAGAATTATCAGAATTACAGGATACCCTCAAACACTTTGCTCCTTTTGCGAAGGCATCAGAGCAACAACTGAAGGTGGCAAGCTCTTATGACCGTCTGCTTGCTGAAAAGACACAACGGGCTAATAAGGCAAAAGAGGCGTTTCAAAGCGCTGAGAACTCCTTAAAAAATTATCGCGAAGAGAAAGACAGATTTGAAAAGAATTATAAAGAGCTGATAAACCTGCCTGATGATGCTCCTGAGGCTTTGAACGATATGTTGGAGGAACTGAAAAAAGCCGAAAAACTTGAAAAGAAAGCAGAGGAACTTTCTCAAAAAACTTCAGTTCCAATTGCAATAAGAGCAGGCAGTGCAGCAATTCTTTCCATTATAGCGGGTCTTTTTGCCGGCACGGGAAACATTCTTCTCTTAACAATACTTATATTTCTGGGTGCCATTGTCGGGTTTTGGGCAGGGGGTTTTATATACAGCCTGACAGCTTCGGCTTCCCGAAAAAGGCTGTCAGATCTTCACAATGAACTACGAGAGTGCCGGAAAAAAATAGAACAGTACAAAAACAAACTGGGCCGTTTTGCAGAAGAAAGCGAGATTGAGCTGGCACGCGTGGCTGAACGCTTTAAACAATATGAACAGGAAAAACTCCGTATTGAAGAAATGGGGCGTGAAATTTCAGAAGACAAACTGAACAGTCTGCGTGAGGAGCTTAACGAAGCAGAGAAGGAACTCGAAGATTTTAATCAGAAAGCAGCCCCTTTTTGCCATTTTGAAGATATTCAGGAAGCCTTAAACAAATGGCGCTCTCTATCTGATAAAAAGGAACAGCTCGGGAAACAAGTCAATGCACTGGCACATGAAAAGTTTGGATGCCAAGCAGAAGATGCGGCCAGCGCCGATCCTGCTTCTGAAGAAACAGCTGAACACTGGCAGGAAACTGCCCGCTTTTTAAATCTTATTGCCGGTGAACAGGCTATACGCAATGTACAAACCATGATCAAATATCTGGATAATGTGTCGGAGAACTGGTGGCAGGAGAATGAAGAAAAAGCCGCAGATCTGGCAGCATTAAAAAAACAGAGAGAAGAACTCGCTTACAGATTGAAGACTCATGAAAAGCAGTTCAATGAAGCACAGAAAAAAAGACAGAACCTTCAATCACAAAAAAACACAATCGTTTCAGCCATTCAGAAGATAATGAAAAAAAATGATAACGATGCCGAAGCAGCGCTGAAAAGATGGAAAGAGAGCCAGGAACTTCTCAAGGAAATAGAATATACAAGAGGGCGGATAGAGACGCTTGTAAAAAATTATAGCGTAGAGGATATTTCTGGGTTGCAGGAATTGCTTAACAGAAGAAATGACTACGTTCTCAGCTGTTTGAACAAATGGAAGGAACATATTAAAAATAATCCGGGTTTACCGAATACCGAGGAAGCCGGTGATGTTGAACAACTAAGAAAAACTCTGGAACAGCTTGAACATGAAATCAATCAACTAGTTGAAGAAAAAGAACGCCAGGAGCAAAAACGCAACGAGCTGACAAAGCAGCAGGCCATGCTGGAAGGAGAAAACCCCTTAAATATTGCAGCGGCTGAGCTGGAACTGGCAGAACTTCAACAGCACAAAGAAAACATGGAAATTGAGGCAGACGCCCTTGAAATAGCATTTAATGAGCTCTACCAGGCTATCAGCGAATACCGTTCGACATATAAAGAACGCCTGGAAGAAAAAGCATCTTCATACTGCCAGTCTATTTCCGGTGTACTCACTCGCGCAATCGAACTGGACGATAATTTTAATATCAGCATCAAGGAAAATGGTAGACCCTGTACCGTTGAACAATTAAGCAAAGGAGCTCGTGATCAGCTTTACCTGGCTATTCGTTTTGCAGTAGCCGACCTGCTGGCCGAGGAAATCAAGCTCCCATTAATTTTTGATGACCCCTTTACCAGCAGTGACTCTCACCGACTGAAAAATATTCGCAATATTCTCAAACAACAAGCTCCTCTCAGACAATTCATACTATTATCTCATGCAGATTATTTCACCTCCTGGGGAAAACCAGTCACAGTAAAAAACTTGGAGAAAAGCTAGCCACCTATAAAAAGGTTTGATAAAGAACTTGTAGAACAATAGTTCACCTCTTTAATAACCAAACTCATCCTTAAACTTATCAGCAATCGGAGCTCTTACAGAAAATAAAAAATGGATAGAATAATTCGCTTTTCAAAAAATTGAGTGTTTGAAAAATTTTAAGGAAAACTTTCAACTGCTCAATACAGGGATACTATTTAACGCCATACAATCATTTCCAGACCGGGATTTTTAGTCCGTTAAACCGGAAAGATATTCTTCTTCAAATTCCTCAGGAGATATTTCAAACCGTGGAATTCCCATAGATCCCGGGGCAATGCTATACTTAGGAAAAACAATCACCATCTTTTCATTTTCAAGGTAAAAACCGGAGGCTGCAGCAAGCCAGTTCATATCCTCTTCCCACTCAAAAAAATAGCCCTCCTCACGACTCTCAACGTGTTGCTGAATAAAGGCATTTATAGCACTTACATAATCAAATTCTTCAGAAAAGAGGTCTCCCAGAATTATTTCACGACTTTCCTCTGGATGGATATTATAAGTATCTAACTCAGAAAATGTGCTGCCGCCTGTATTGTACTCCACCAGCACCGTAAAAGAAAGGAAAGGAGAGCAGGACCTTTTCTGATAATCTATCACCAGCCAGTACGGGGGATAGTCTTTCTGTTCCTCTTCCGGAATTTTTGCTTTGTTGTCCCTGGCTTGCCGGGCTAACCTTTCAGGTATTTCCAGGTATCTCTCCATTAAAAAGTCATTCATCTTTTTCTCAAATTCAGAGTCCGGTAATCCCTCAATACCGGGAATAGCTGCATCTATTTCGATCACTTCGTCCTGAATAACCATTTCATGAGCCGTGAACAAGGAAATCTCTGTATCTTCTGAAAACAAAGGAGGAGAGAGAAGGATTGTCATGCAGAAAATAAAGAAAAGTTTACAGGGTTTTGATCTCATGTTTTTTATCTTTTTCAAATGTTACAAAGGTTGCAAAAAATAGTTCCTTTATTATCAGATTATACCCCCTCCGCATGGAAAATAAACCCGGCGTTGTATAGATGTTTCCTGAACACAAAAAAGAAGCAGGTATTATTCTAATCAGTAGCTTTCTTAAAAAACATTCCCCAATTCTCTTTTCATTAGAAGAGAAGAACGCCAATCCTGCCGATCATGTATTTTTGATATAACGTTTATTTATAATTTTCAACCTTTTTTTTGGTGAAAAATTTATTATGTACTATAATGAAATTAGAGCGGAAAAGAGTTATATAAGCCTTTGCGTGCACCTCTTTTTCGGCTTTTATTCAATAAAAAGGAGGCGGGCATATGTGCCTGACAAAGGTTCACTCCATTTACAGAATTCTCCCCTCTCCAAGAACAGATGAAGAACATATGGTGACATGTCAGATAGCGGTAGGTCTGCAAAAAAAGCTAAAAGCGGTTTTTCCGGATACTCTTGTCATGGTACGATTGCCGGGTGAGCATACTCAGCAAAATGAAGTCGGTTATCAGGTCAAAGGAGAAAATCTTTCCAGAGAAGAAAAAGCAGATTTCCTTAAAGAACTGGAGAAAATTGAAAAACAATATTTTTCCACCGGAGAATGGGTAGATGAAGACCCTACCGAATGCTGGCAATATTTAAAAAAATATCTGGACAGGCAGGAACAATAAACAAATAGACATACCGAACGCCTCTCTTTATTTCTTCTTTCTACCTTTTTTGAGCGGGGAGCTGGAATTTCGTTGTTTTCTTTAATAAGGGAGGGTTTAGACAGATCTCATTTTTTCGTTATAAAGCAGTAAGATTCCTGAATAATAGATATAAGCAGGAATTTAATTTATAAATTTTTTTGTTGTAGCAGGATTTTTTGTATTATAATTATAGTGTAATGCAATTGGGGAAGTTTTTTGTCTTTTTATTTTTTGTGCTTTCCATAAACTGGGGTATGGGAAATTCTCATCACTCTTCTGAAAGCAGTTTCGCCGGCGGTAAAGGTACCGAGAACGAGCCCTATTTAATAGAAACCGCCGAGCAACTGGATAACGTGAGAAATCACCTGGATGCTCATTTCAAACAGATAGCAGATATTGATCTCAGCGATTATTCATCTGGATCGGGGTGGGAACCACTCCCCACATTTCGTGGTATTTACAATGGAAATGGCTATAAAATCACCAACCTTTTTATTGACAGGCCGGATACTCAAAACATAGGTTTATTTGGACAGCAACGTGGTAAACTCAAAAATATTGCTCTGGAAAAAGTAGAGGTTAAAGGCCAGGACTTCACAGGAGGTTTAGTAGGAGTCAATAACGGTACTATTAGCACCAGCTACAGCGGTGGAATAGTGTTAGGAAGGGATGTGGTAGGAGGACTCGCAGGTGTAAATGAACGCAGTACAATAACAAACAGTTATTCCACTGCTGAAGTATCGGCTAATTCAACTGTTGGTGGTCT
This sequence comes from Candidatus Sumerlaeota bacterium, assembly GCA_003554345.1. GTDB lineage: Bacteria > Sumerlaeota > T1SED10-198M > T1SED10-198M > T1SED10-198M > T1SED10-198M. The sequence goes on from PWGE01000316.1 coordinate 7,083, forward strand.
GGTAGGAAGAAACCAGTGGTCTGCCACTATTAATAATTGTTATGCCTCCTCTCCTGTATGGGGTCTATTTATTACCGGCGGACTCGTTGGCAGAAATCAAGAATCAACTGTAGAAAATTCATGGTATGATTATCAAACCACCCGACATCTTGATGATACAGGAAAAGGAACTCCTCTTTCTACTGAAGAAATGAAACAGAAATCCTCTTTTGAGGATTGGGATTTTGAAGAAACATGGAATATTATAGAAGGAACTTCCTATCCTTTCTTTCAATTGCAAGAACCTTTCGCCCTTTTCAGTGCAAAACCTCAAGAAGGTTCTACCCCCCTTGAAGTTAAATTCACCGACAGATCATACGGTGAGATCAATTCTCTACAGTGGGATTTTGGAGATGGCAACACCTCTAATGAGCAGGAGCCACTACATATATATGAGGAAGCAGGAAATTATACGGTAACCCTATCAGTAACAGGAAAAGAGGGAAAAGATGAGTCCAGCCAGATAATTAGCGTTCATGATCCTTTAGAAGCGTCATTTTCAGCAAAACCCACTGAAGGCACGCCTCCTATGAGCATCGAATTCACTAACTCCTCCAAAGGCAACATTACTGATTATTACTGGAATTTTGGAGATGGCTCCTCTGAAATTGATATTCACGACCTTACCATTAAACAGGCATGGGAAGAATCCTGCGGAATGGTCATCCAACCTGAAGATGATCCTTATGATATACTGACCCATGACTATTTTCGTGCTATGTCTGTCTATGAAGACTTCTTTTTTGTTTTAAGACACGGAGATCCTGCTAATCCTGGAGGAGGGGAAGGACCGGCGGTCAATTTCTTTTGTACGACAGACGGCTCTCATCGTCCTGATCTCTATCTTTCTACGGAAGGTATCCCTCAAGAAAGATTTGGTCTGCATCAGCTGGAGTTTGCAGATGACGGTACGATATACGGTACAAATCTTGTCTCAGACAGAGTAGGAGAAAATGATTTTCATGTACTTGACGGTGATTTTACTGTTTATCGGTGGGAAAATATTGATGCTGAACCTGTTGAAATATATCGCTGGGATGGCAACCCCGAAAGAATGAGACTGGGAGATGGGATTTCTGTCAGGGGAAGTGGTGAAGATACCAGGATACTCATAACAGGTAATAGTAAAGATTCTCTTCCTTTATTACTCCAACAGAAAGAAGGAGAATGGAAAGGAGATTTTCTTGATTTTCCTGTAAGAGCACAAGAGGTTTATTTAAATGAAGATGGAACCTTCTGGGCTTCCTACTATGCTGTTGAAACACCTCTACAAAAATATCATCACAATGGCTTCGCGGTTGCAGATAAAAAAATTAATTTTGATGAAGTATATGATCCTGCTGGAATCACATCATTCACGATAGATGAAGATAATGATATTATTTATACTATTGGGGTACGCCTTGATAATCGAAGAGTAGTTGCGTGGACTAAAAATGGCAATTTAATTGCCGAGTCAGAACCCTATGAATGGAAGGAATATGACCATGATGATTATTTGAATGGTACTGCCCACGTTGATCTTGATAATCAGGGAAATATTTACACTCTCCTTGAAAGAAGCGGTGTTTCCTGTTTTATAACTGCTTCTCCACCTTTTACAAAACAGAATCCTGTTCATACATATAAACGAGAAGGAACGTTTCCAGCAACACTCACAATCTGGGATGACAACGGAACAGACTCTGCCACGGAGTATATTTCTCTCTACAAACCAGCTGAAGCGGATTTTAATGCCGAACCTACAGAGGGTATCGCTCCTCTACAAGTTAACTTTAGCGACCAGTCCAGTGGTGATATCGACACCTGGCAGTGGGACTTTGGAGATGGCAATACCAGCTCCGAGCAGGAGCCGAAACATACATATACGGAACCAGGAGAATATACCATAACCCTATCAGTAAGTAGTGATGGAGAAGAAAGTGAAACAGAACAAACTATTACAGTGTATGCTCAAGTAAAAGCATCCTTTTCAGCAGAGCCCATTGAAGGACCAGCTCCTCTGGATGTGAAATTTACCGACAATTCTATTGGTGATATTGTTAGCCGCTACTGGGATTTTGGAGATGGGAATACTTTCATCCCCCAACCTGATTCCAAACCTGATTATGCCCTGAAGTCAGATTTGCAGCCTTTACTGCCAGAAGGAGGTGAAGGCAATTTTACTGAGTTTGCTTTTGATTCTACAGGAAGGCTTTATGTGCTTGAGACAGATGCCGTGTACTATACTGACGATCCTTTTGATAATGAACCATCCTATTCCGTTTTGATAGAGTCAAAAGAGGTCTTCATGGAGGGAATGGCCATAGATGATGAAGACAACGTCTATTTGCAGGCATTTTGGGTTACAGAAACAAAAAGTATTATTTGTAAGTTTGATGCGGAAGGCAATCTAATTTGGTCAAATGAAAATGATCGTATTGTCTGTTCTACAATACTGAATAGTGGAGAACTGCTGGCAGCAAGCCATGAAGGAGAATTTTTCCTTTTTGATCCAGATGACGGTTCTTTGATTGATTCGCACCGGGTCTGGGGATTAGGGAGATATGTTCAAGATATAACCTCAACACCCGATGATACAGTATTTGCCTTCCAATCCGGAGCTGTTAAGAAGGTATCGGGAGGAAATGCAGATAACCTGGAGGATTATTCGGCTGAACAATTTGGTGAGGCGTCATATGATAACATGGAATGGAGAAAGGGTAGAATTTCGTACCTGGCAGGGGAAAATGTTGTGATTTCTACCAGCTACGATCCTGACTCTCCTTCAGATTCGCGCCTGATAATACAA
>PWGE01000048.1 GCA_003554345.1 Candidatus Sumerlaeota bacterium
CATTGATTTACTGGAAAACCTCAATATTCCTTATATCGCCTTTATTGAATATGACGAAGAAAATCCGGAGCTTCCAACGCTTATCCTTTCACATGAAGATCAACATATCAACATGTATAATCCCCTCTATAATATAATTGAGGATGTGCCATACACTCTTTATGAAAACATTCGTTCTGCAAAGGCTCTCACAATTTATCCAAATTACATTGACCTCAGTACTATGACCCTGAGCTCTAATTCCCGGGAAATTTATCAACTCAAAAGAATACTGGCTTCACTGGATTTATATGATGGCGCTTTGAACACCTTTGTTGATGAAGAACTCAATCAAAGCCTCGGGAAAATCAGTGATTTCTTTGATATCTCTTTTGAGATACCGATGCCCGAAGAAACCAGGCAAAACCTTAACGTGATAATAAACTTTTTAGTGTATCACTCATTATATGAAAATGGCGAGAGAGAAGAATATGAGCACGATATTTAAAGCCCTTCAGAAAAAAAGTGGCCAAAACCAGGAACAGGGAAACGAGACCGTCAAAATTATACGCGAGAAAAAAGCAGGGAAAAAAAGTTTCCTGATTTTTCTGGTAGCCATCCCGGTCTTAACAATAGCCGCTGCTTTCGCATATTATGGATATGAAATTATCTCATTAAGAACGGACCAAACCATCGAAACCAGGCAAGAAGAAATTGTCAGATCTGAACCTCATGCACCACCCCCTCCACCGGAAAGAAGTCCTGACTCACCAATTTTTACACCTCAACCCATAGAAGATCTCCATTCCTCCATTATACGTGAAAGAGAAGAGGAAAAAGAAGATCTCACTGACACAGAAACCTCCTCCCTTTCAAAAGAAAAGAAGGTCCAGGATTCAGAAAAAGACGAAACAGAGCCGGTAACCGAGCCTGAACAAAAGGAAGAAGAAAAAGTTGAGACAGAAAGAGAAGAAGAAACAGAAGCTCCCGGGCCAGAAGAGCCGGAACAGGAACTGATTTCTTCCTTTGATCTTCAGGGAGTAGCTGGAGATGATGACGGGTTTATTGCCATCATCAACGACAGAATTATCGGAGAAGGAGAAATGGTAGACGGTGCTATGGTTCTTTCCATATCATCCGATTATGTGGAACTGGAAAAGAACGGACAGAGATTCCAGATCACTCAGTAACTGCATGAATATGGCAACCCCCAATCTGTTTGAACTCATAAGAACCACCCTCTTTCGTTTTTTCGCCGGCTATAACTCAAATTCTTCTGAACAGACCCCTTCCTCATCATCAAAAAGGTTGACAAGCATATCAGAGGAAGAGAAAAAAAAGGTGCAACAGATAGAACAGCAGGTTTTTACCAATTTAAACAGCAAACACACCCAAACCAAAATGAAAGACCTGTACTACGAAAGAATCTTGCATGATTTTATCATGTTAAACCCTGACATTTCTCTTAATGCACTCTTTGCTCAGTTTGAAAAAAAACCCCTTGAAATTTCTCATGTTTTAAACAGATTAGAAAGAAAACGCCGTGTCATATTTACCTCCCAAAACGGTCAAAATCATGTTCGAACCACAAAACAAGATTTTAAAAACAATCTTATTTTAAAAAGGATTTACGAAAAAGAGCCGGAGAAATACCGGCAACTTTTACAGTTACTGAATCAACCTGATACCTCCTACCATTTTAAAGATAATCTTCTTACCATTAGCTCAAAGAGTGAAAAGCCTCTTCAAGTATTCATTCAGAAATGGAAAAAACTATAAAAGGATCCATTATCCGCTATATTTCAGGAAAAATTTTTCTTAAGAAAAGTAATGTTTCTCACATATTGTTGTTCTTAAAACGTTTCTTCCTGGCTAACAGAGGGGCACTGATTTCCGTTAAAAAATGCCGGACAGGCAATTTTCACAGAAAAAACCATTCTATGCAGACCCTCTATTGTTGACCAAAATATTTAAAATTGAGGAATTTCTTGGTACAATAAACTGCGCACAAAACCACTCCCAAGCCACTCACAAAATCATCAGAAGAGGAGCCATACTTTGAAAAAGATATTTACTGAACTCAGCAATCTTACCGGCATTTCCGGTGATGAAGGGGATGTAAAACAATATTTACGTCAAAAGCTTTCCCCTTACAAAAATATTTTGCCCGACAATCTGGGAAACCTGATTGTTCAAGCCAATGATTCAACTAACGGGTCAAAAATAATGTTTGCGGCCCATATGGATGAAATTGGGTTTTTAAGCGGCCATGTCACAAAAGAAGGCTTTATAGAAATGATCCCTATTGGTGGCTGGTATGCACCTGTTGCCCTGGGAGGCAAAGTGCTGGTCAAGACACCAGAAAAAAATCTTATAGGGATTATTTCCAGTGTGCCTCCACACCTGTTAACTCCCGAAGAAAGAAAGGCACCACCTCAGCTTAAAAACATGTATATAGATATCGGAGCAAGCAATAAAAAAGAAGTGACAGAAAAATTCCGGGTATTTCCCAATACCCCGATTTGTCCTTACCCGGATAGCGGTCAATTAAATACCCCTGATCTTCTTTACGGAAAAGCCTGGGATGATCGTCTTGGCTGTGCCGCCCTCATAGAAACCAGGGAAGCTCTTTCTTCAGAAAACCTGAACAATGAAATTTACTATGTTGGGACTGTTCAGGAAGAAGTAGGTATTCGAGGAGCAAAAACTGCTGCTCATATTGTCAATCCAGATGTAGCCATTGTACTGGAGATAACAGTTGCACATGATTACCCCAAAGGGAATCAGGAGTCCCCGGCAAAATTAGGAGAAGGGGTTTCCATCTCTTTTTATGACCGTTCTATGCTCTCTCATCGTGGACTCTTTAACTACATGGTGTCATTGGCAGAACAGCATGATATAAAATACCATTTCAACTATTCCTTAAAAGGGGGAACAGACGGAGGTAACATCCATCTTGCCCATCAAGGAATCCCCACTATTGTACTGGGCGTTCCAACTCGTTATATCCATAGTTTTTACAGTGTTTTCAACATGAACGATTTTCGAGAAATGATAAAATTAACCACCCTTTTTACTAAAAACTTCCAACCAGAGGTCCTGGAAAAATATTAATAATTAAGGTGAAATCAATGAAAATAATCATATTGGGTATCGTGCTACTTTTCACCAGTGGCTGTTTTATAGTAAACTATCCTGAACTTTCTCAGGAAAAGAGCCGACTGGAAAGAGAGCAGAGTTTTCGTCGGGGACATTATCAAGATCAGATAGAACGTTTGCGAAATCAGGTTGTGCAACTTAACACCCAGTTAGCAGATAAAGTGACCGAACTAGAAGCAGAAAGAGGAGAATATGAGCGCAAGAAAACCGGTCTTTCAGAAGAACTGGAACTTATAGAAAGAGAATATGAAGGGCTTGTCGAAGAACTGGAAGCCGAGCGGGATCGCTACAAACGGGATTATGAAGAGCTTATCGAAGAACGAGACGAAATGGAAGAAAAACTGGCAGAACTCAGGGAGGAACTTGAAACGGCAGAGAGCGAACTGTTAGCACAAAAAGAAGAAACCGAATATTATAAAGAAGAACTGGATAAATTTGCTACAGATTACGATGATATTTATGAAGAATTTCACAATACAATCGATGAGTACGAAAAGCTGGTAGAAGAAAACGAAGAACTTCTCGATAAAATACATTCCCTGGAGCAACAACTGGAAGACAAAGAGACGCAACTAACGGAAGCAAGGGATGATATCCGTGAAGAACCCGAGCTCCAGTTTAATCTTGATGCTCCTGCTGACCGGTTAAAAGAAGAGCTCACTGCTCTATCAAACGATATCAACGTCACCCAAACGCCTTATTCAATAAGAATTCTGGTACCCGGAGAAAAATTGTTTGCTGTTGGTACAGCTCAGATAGAATCACGCAGTCACTCCACACTTAACGAGGTGGCTTCCCTTCTGAAAAACTACGAAGATGAATTTTATTTGTTTGTGGAGGGTCATACGGATGCTCTGCCTGTGGTAGACGCTCCTTTTCCCAGTAACTGGGAACTATCTGCTACACGGGCTACCAATCTGGTCCGTTACTTCATCAGAGAGACCGCTTTAGAACCAGAATCCCTGATAGCCCTGGCCTGCAGTAGTTATCGACCCATCTCGGACGTCCTGGAAGAAAATCGGCGAATAGAAATCGTCCTTATTCCACGTGAACTTTACGTTTTTAATTAAGGAATAGCAATGAAATATCTGGAACTCCAGGAAGGGCGCTCTTTTCTCTTAAGATTTGAGCATAAGGAAAACCTGCTCACAGAATTACGGGCTTTCTTTAAACAAAACAACCTGCAGGGTGCTTTATTCTGGATAATGGGGGCTTTTAAAAAAGGAACACTGGTCGGTGGCCCGGCAGAGAACTCTTTTCCCCCTGTTCCCCTTTATATGTCTTTTGAAGATACCCGGGAAATACTTGGCTGGGGTAATATAAGTCTTTTAAAAGATGGTTCTTCTAAAATCCACCTGCATATGAGTGCAGGACGCCGACAGGAAACCTTTACCGGCTGCCTGAGAAAGGAGGGGGAAGTATACCTGACATGTGAAGTGTACTTAAAGGAAATTATGAATTTCCCATACCGGAAAAAGGATTCTTCTTCCGGCATTGAACTGCTGGATATCCCGGAGAAAAAAAACTCATGAAGGAATCATCCTTTCTCAGTGAGCTCGCCCGATGTTGCAAGCAAAACGAAATCATAACTGATAACCGGCTTAAAGAGTATTATTCCTTTGATGCCCATTTACAGGGAAAGATTCCATCAGCCGTCATTAATGTTACAGCTCCTCATGAGATCCCCTCTTTACTAAAGGTATGTGTTAAATATAGCAAACCCATCATACCCCGGGGCAATGCGTCCGGTCAAACAGGTGGCGCCGTAACCATTTCGCCCGACACCGTTATTTTTAACTTCAGTCCTTTGAAAGAAATCATTTCTTTTAATCCTCATGATCGTACAGTTGACGTTCATCCTGGAGTTACTATTAATGACTTAAACGCCTTCCTGGAGCCTCATAATCTTTTCTTCCCTCCAGATCCGGCAAGCAAAAATATTGCTACTATCGGTGGTGCCATTGGAGAGAATGCCGGCGGGCTGAGAGCATCCCAGTTTGGAGTAACAAAAAATTATGTCCTTTCTTTGAGTGGCTATACCGTTAATGGCGACTTTCATACCTTTGGCAGTCATACGCTTAAGGATGTAGCAGGCTATAATATTAAAGATTTGATTATAGGTTCAGAAGGAACACTTTTTATCACAACCCGGGCAACTCTTCGCCTTCTTCCTATTCCTAAAGTAATGGAAACCATGCTTCTTTTTTTTCATAACAGGCATTCTTTTTCTGCCTTCCTGGATTTCTTTCAGCAATACGGATACAGTGCATCAGTTATGGAAATTATCGATGAGCCATTTCTATTAGAACTTAAAAAACTGAAAATACCTGTAAAAATTCCCTACAGTACAGTCTTTGCCCTGCTGTTGGAATTCGATGATTATAATCCTGTTACTCACAAAGATATTCGTCTCCTCAAAAATTTTTTAGAAACAGCCAACATCTCTTTTATTCAAACCAGGTCTTCCCAGAAAAGAGAGATGTTGTGGAAATTTCGCAGGGGGCTTTCCCAACTTCTACGTACTATTGGATCACATAAGTTCAATGAGGATATCTGTGTACCCCCTTCTTCTTTTATTGAATTTTGCGATTTCTGTCGAAACCTTTCTCTGCAATATCAATTACCAGTTTATAATTTTGGACACCTGGGAGACGGGAATATTCATCTCAATATTATCACAGAGGAAATGGACAAGAACATTCAAGAAACCATCCATAAGATGCGGCAGAATATTTTTCAGAAAGTTATCTCACTGCAGGGCAGTTTGAGTGGAGAACACGGCATTGGACATTCCAAAAAAGAGTTCCTCCCCTATTCTTATCCCCCTGCTTCCCTGGAAATTTTCAGGCAGATAAAAAAAGTTTTTGACCCTGAAGGGCTTCTCAATCCGGAGAAAATCTGGTGAATGGCGAAGAATTTTTTATATCCCCCTCTTTGGCAAGTCACTTATTCTCATTAGCCGGCCTCTTGCTACTCTTCCTCGGATGGTACCTTTTTAAAGCCGGCATCTATTCCATAGGTTTTTTATCAGGTTTTACCCTGGCCTCCCTTTTTATTTTTTTATTGAACCTGGAAAATGTACTCACTGAATTAATTATAGCCCTGGTTCTGGGATCTGTTATGGGAATTATTGTAGCCTGTGCACTGTGGCATATTCACAAATATATCCTGGCTCTGGTAGGTCTGTTGACAAGCCTGCTGGTAAATTTTTTATTCAATATTCCAGCTTTGTTTGAAGCTGGTACTCCCCGCGTTCTCTACCTCATTCTGGTCACAGTCCTGCTTATGGCATTGTTTGTATTTGCAGAAAAACATCTGGTCATTTTTCTGACCGCTCTGCTGGGGTCTCTTCTTATCCATCGTTTTCTACTGGTGGAATGGGATATTGCCCGAACAGTCATGGATTTCTGGAATACTCATTTGCCGGAGATAACTCTCTCTTCAAAATTCATTAATAATATTTTATTTTTATTGTTTTTTCTTACCGGCATTGCCGTCCAATCTCGTTTCAAAAGAAGAAAGGCGCCACATGGACCTGAAAAAAAACCTGAAAACACTTAATATCAACACTCTTTCCATACTGATCCCCGTATACAATGAAAAAAGAACTATTGAAGCCCTCTTGCATAAAGTACTGCAGGTACCACTACCTCTGGAAAAAGAAATAATTATCATAGATGGCTGTTCTGAAGACGGGACAAGAGAAATACTGGAAAAACTCAAAGAACAATATCCTTTTCTCAAGATTATTTACGAAAGAAAAAGAGAAGGGAGGGGGGCTGCTTTAAAAAAAGGTATCAGACAATCAACCGGCGATATAGTCCTTTTTCAGGATGCTGACCTTGAACTGGACCCCCATGATTATCCCAAACTGATCCGTGAATTCAGCAACCCCGATGTAAGCGCTGTATTTGGCTCACGTTTTCTTGTCAATCGTCCCCCCATGACTTTCCTGCAACTCGCAGGAAATACAATATTAACAAAAATGGTCAATGTACTTTATGGAAGCCGGCTTACTGATGTAGAAACGTGCTATCAAATGTTTAAAAAGGACGCTATTAAAGATATAAGTCTTCACAGCAATGACTTTGCCTTCACAGTAGAACTTACCATTCGTCTTCTTATTTCCGGCATTCATATAAAAGAAGTGCCTATCACGTACTATCCACGAGGAAGAAAAGAAGGGAAAAAAATTTACTGGAAAGACGGTTTAATTTCTCTATGGATAATTTTGAAATTGAAAATTTTAGATTAAAATATATATAGTGACAAAACATAAAGCACCACCATATAAACAAAGTGTAACACCTTCTGTAAAAGACACTATTCAGCTGGTTAGCAATAAGCTTTCCGAAGAGAGATATCAACATTCCCTGGGGGTTGCCAAACTTGCTCTTTCCCTGGCAATCAAGCATGAATATTCTACTTATCCGTGCGTAATAGCCGGGCTACTTCACGACGTAGCCAAAGAATATTCCGTGAGCACACTGAAAAAACACCTGGTGAAGATGTCCCAACCAGTAGATGCCTATACACAAAAACATTCGGGACTATGGCATGCCCTGGTGTCACGGCAGGTTGCAGAAGAACAGTTCGGTATTTCAGATCACCGCATTTTAAGCGCCATAGAAAACCATCCTCTGGGAAAACCTGCTATGTCACCGGTAGAATTAATTCTCTTTCTATCAGATTACTGTGAACCATATCGTCGTCATTTTGATCCTGCACCCATACGAAAAATTGCCTTTAATAATCTCAATTTAGCCGCTTATCTGGTATTAAAAGAAAAACATAAGCACTTATACAGAGAAAATATCACCCCCCATCCCCAATCCATTGAAGCAATAAAATATTATAAACCTAAAGGAGTAAAGCAAAAATGACAAAAACAAGATCAAAGCAATCGACACTTTTATCATTTATCAGAACCACCCTCTCCGATCATAAAGGAGATGATATTAAAATATATGATGTAAAAAAGCTCACGACACTTTTTGATTATATTATAATCTGCACCTCTTCATCCACGACCCACTCCCAGGCTTTATATAAAGAAATACGCAAAAAACTTAAAACAAAAGATCTACTGCCCTACAGCGAAACCGGAGTAATGGAAGGGCACTGGCTGGCACTGGATTACCTGGATTTTGTCATTCATATCTTCGACAAAGCCACCCGAAAATATTACGCTCTTGAAAACATCTGGGGAGATGCCCCTCTCGTCGAAGAATAAATTTCCATATAAGCCTGATCTGACGTAAGAAAATATCATAAAACAAAAGCCGGATAGGATAAAGCAGACTGAAAGATCAGAATGCATGAGTTTTCAGAGGAGCTCCTCACGTCAACTCAGCAGTTGGCACCACCAATGATGAATCCGCCAGAGGCAGACTTTCAGAATAAAAAAATCCAGAAAAAGAATGTATCACGCAAAGCTCGCCAAGCCGCAAAGAAGCCAAAGAATCAGTCAAGATCGCAAAAGATAAAAAAGACCGCAAATCCGCCAGAGTGAACTTTCAGGAAGAAAAAAACTTTTGGAAAAGAGGACCAGATGAAGTGTAATAAACTTCATAAATTAGAATGCTTCATGCAAAGGAGAGAGCCAGCAAAGTCGCAAATTCTCCAGAGTGAACTTTCAGAAGTCAAAAAACACACAGAATCCGGACAAGCACGCCAGGTCAAAAAAAGCTCGCAAATCCGCCAGAGTGAACTTTCAGAAAGACCATGACAAAACATCGTGAAAGAAACGTCAAACTATCTCGATGTAGAGACGCAATATTTTGCGTCTCAAAAGAGTTCTATCTTCAGAGGAGTTATTCACGCCAACTCAGGTTACTCAAAGTTGTTTTCAAAAAGAACCTGCTAAGAAATCAATCTAAAAGAAGACTCTTTCAGTCACTTTATTCCGGGTAAATCACACAAGATTTATTTTTGATTGAGTCAAAAAAATAACCCGGATACCCCGAAGAGGATATCCGGGTTCAGATCCTGTTACCGTTTTTATCTGGTTTTTATCTCAATTTTTCGTGCCTGAGATTTTTCGGTTTTCGGGCACTTCAACTCAAGGACACCGTTTTTATAGCTTGCTTCTACTTTTCCTGCATCGACTTCCGCAGGCAGCTGAAAGCTTCTCACGAAGCTTCCATACGATCTCTCGACATAGTAGTAGTTTTTATCTTTGTCCTCTTCTTCCACCTTTCTTTCACCACGGATTGTCAGAGTGCCGTCTTCAACTCTTACATCCAGATCCTCCGGTTTAATCCCGGGAATATCAGCTTTGATGATGTACTCTTTTTCTTCATCTATTACGTCTATATCCGGGCTCCACTGCATTTCCGGTGTTTCACCTCTTCCTCCTCTTTGACCTACAGTCCAATCAAACAGATTTGCTATTTCATTCTGCAGTCTATCGAATTCCCTCAGAGGATCCCATCTTTTGACATCTTTTTTTCTTGCCGGTTTCATGGTAACACCTCCTTTTTATTTTTTTTGTTTTTTCTTTTTATTCTTCACTTATAAAAAAAGCAAAAGCTATGCCAGGATTTCTCAAGTCATATATTCCTTTTATCAAAATGTGTCATCCATAAAAAGTGCGGAGAAATGCGAATAAAACCTTGAGAGAAAGGCACAAAAGTTAAATAATGTCTGACCCGTTTTTTTCATGGAAACAATCAGATTGCTGCCATTCATTCATACAAAGA
>PWGE01000376.1 GCA_003554345.1 Candidatus Sumerlaeota bacterium
AGTAGATGCCGAATCGCTCCATGTAGCAGGCATAGACCCATAAAAGGATTATTATCAGTACAATCCAGCCTATGATCCGTATGCCTGTCATACTCATTTTCCTCATATCTTATTCATTGTACAATGTATGTATTTTATATCTACCAAAAGCTGTGAAAATAAAAACCTTTACTGGTGAAAAATATATTTAAAGAAAATATACATAAAGATAAGAATATTAGTAAATATAACTTAAATCGATTCAAAAAGAGCCAAATACTGTTTTCTTGCTAAATAAGTTAAATATTTTACTTGACAAAAGTAAAAAAAAGAATTATGTTATATTAGAAGTTCAATAAAAATCTTTAAAAGGAGGTTAAACGATGAAAAAAATTTTATTCATGTGTCTTCTGTGTGTTTTTGCTTTGGCTCTTATGGGTGAAGATGTGTTATTTGAAGACCCGTTTTATGAAGAGGCCAGTGAAGAGTGGTCGACATGGTGGACAGACAATCCCTTTGAAGTGGTAGATTCGGATACTGATTGGAGGGGAGAAGAGATTGAGCCCAGAGATGGTGGTGATGGTTATTTCTTAAAAACTGAATACAGTGGTGAAGTCTGGGGAAGTCATGGTGTTCATACCGGTGACGTTGATGATGCCAATTTAGCCCTGGAAACATATGTGTATATGTCTGAAACAGATAGTGCGGCTGTCACTCCTCAATTAGTTGCTTTTTTCAAGGAAGCTGGGGGAGACTATCTCCGGATTCAATTCAGATGGAGAGACGATCGTCAATTTGATGCGGAAAATGTGGTGCGCGTTCAGGGATATTGTGGTGCGATTGAAGACTGGTTCACTGTTCACTTAGATAGTTATCAGGACAATGAAAATGAAGGCATCTTCGATGAAGAAGGATGGTATCAGGTAGAAGCCATTATTGAAGAAGGCCCGATTGTGAGTATATATGTTGATGAGAATTATGTGGGAACTGCAGATGTATCCGGTGCTGATATTGACAAAGAAGGGTCCTTTGGTTTAGCCAGTTTTTCCTACGGCAATCACTATGACGGTGAATACGGGACAGGTTCTGAACAGCAGGTTTACTGGGATGATTTCGTAGCATCTACTCATGAAGAAGAGTATGAACCTCAGTATGATTATTATCTTGCCGCCAGCTTTGGAGAAGAAATGGGTGGTTCGGAATGGTCTGCCGATGATCCTGATCTTGGACTGACTGACTGGAATGATACCGGTGTATACACTATTTCCCATACCTTGGATGAAGACTTAGAAGCCATAGCACCTGATGATGGATGGAAGATTACGGATGGTACCTGGGACAATGACTGGCCCAATTCAAACCTTTCTTTTGTAGCAGAGGAAGGTGAAGAGGTTACTTTTTACATGGATACCAATGATTACTCTGAAGAAGATAATTTTATGCCTGAAACACATATTGTTTATTCCAGTAATCTGAGTGAACGCACTGAACCGGCAGAACCGAATGTTCGCGGTTCATTAACGGACCCTGAGTGGAATGAAGATGATGATACCTACACCTTTGATCTGGTAGATGATGATGGCAATTATTATACCACTCATACCGCAGCTGAAGATGGCGTTATTGAATGGAAAGTAGCCTCTATCGGCGAATGGGATTCATTTGATATACTGGAAGATAATCAGACCATTGACGTTGAAGAGGGCGATGAAGTATATTTCTATATGCATCCGGATGTAAACCGTTTTAAGGCTACCACTACTCCATTGTTTATTGAAGACTGGGCTGAAATAGAATAAGGTGATGAACGTATAGAACAGTATGAAAAAAGGCTCCCGTCCGGAAGGGCGGGAGCCTTTTTTTTTGCTTTTACCATACAGTGAAGTGGAAAAGATTTCCCACAAAGAATACCATTATTATTAAAAGATGATCGATGCTTTGCTCGTTCATCTCATAACACAACTTAAATAGTCACCCAATCATACTTTTCCTTAGATCATCTTTCTTTTATTATGGCTGTGTCATTCGGATGAATGAGAAAAAATTTTGAAAATACAAAAAATCCGATAATTTTTAAGAATTATTGAAATTTTTATTAAACCGATTCAAAAGATATTTTGCGTCCGATTTCAGGCTCAAGATATAAATAATAAACTTGACAATGAAAAAGAAATACATTAATATTTCAATAAGATTGTCACATCATTTATGAGGAGGAAGTGCTATGAAAAAGTTAGTAGTGTTGATTTCTTTACTTTTCTTGTTTTTGCCCTTGATGGGTGAGGAGGTTATCTTTGAAGAGAATTTTGCAGATGGAGAGTCTGCAGAGTGGACAGAGTGGTGGCCTGGTGATGATTCATCCATTGAGGTAGTGGAGTCAGACACAGATTGGCTGGGTGATTCAATCCAACCTCATGCTGATAGTAATGGGTACTTTGGTAGAATTCAACATACTCGTGTAGAAGATGGTACGGCCACTAACATCTGGGTTGCTGGTGAACTTGAGGCTGAAATTGACGAAACCTATGCCATTGAAGCCTGGCTTTATGTGCCGGATGCTGATAATGACTTTCAGTATCAGTACCTTGCATTCAATGCAAAAGGAGATCCTGGAGCGCCAACGCAATATACGCGTTGTTTTTTCTGGTATAGTACTGCAAATGACAGAAATGTTGTGAGAATACAGACATGGAGTGCAGCAGCAGACGGATGGGAAACAGTAGATGTTGATGATCCTGATATTTTTGCAAACGGAGCAGGATGGTATCATATGAGGGTTGAACAGACCGGTCCTACTGCAAGTGTATATATAAACGGAGATCATCTTATCGACATTGATTGGAGTGCAGATCACTCTGATGTTTATGATGGTTACTATGGTGTGGGAATGTTTTCAGGTTCACAAAGTATGGATGATCCACGACAACTGTATTTTGATGACTTCAGAGTTTATACTCCCGAAGAAGAACCCGAAGAATACGACTACTATCTGGCTGGCAGTTTTGGTGAAGAAATGGGAGGAGAAAATTGGGACCCGGGACATCCGGCACTCGGATTGACCGATCCGGAAGAGGACGGCATTTACCATATTTCACATACCTTTGATGATGCTTTTTCAGCCGTTGCCCCTGACGGCGGATGGAAGATAACCGATGGAACCTGGGATAATGCATGGCCACAAAACGGTAATCTTTCTGTTGTTGCCGATGCTGATGAAACAGTAACTTTTTATCTTGATACCAATACTTATGAAGATGGCTTCCTGCCGGAATCTCACATCGTTTATTCCAGTAATCTGAGTGAGCGCACTGAACCGGCAGAACCGACTATTCGTGGCGACGTAAATGATTGGAATATAGATGACGATACCTATATGCTTGATCAGGTTGATGAAGAAGGTAATTTTTATACCACCTACACAGCAACTGAGGACGGAACCATTGGGTGGAAAGTAGCGTCGCTGGGTGAATGGGATTCTTTCCAGATACTGACAGATGATCAGTTTATCGATGTTCAGGAAGGCGACGAAGTGTATTTTTATATGCATCCGGATGTAAACCGTTTTCAGGCTACAACAACACCTTTGCTTATCGAAGACTGGGCTGAATTTGAATAAACTGATTCACTTATAGAACAGTATGGAAAAAGGGCTCCCGTCCAGCAGGGCGGGAGCCTTTTTTTATTGCCTCAAGATACTGATTGAAGATCTATTGATGCAGACTTTGTCAACGAAGATGATTATGGCCACGCTGGTATGCATGGTGATAAAGACATGACATACCATTTTTTTTACGGTGGTTAAGGAACTTTCAGAATGAGCCCGACATTTCAGACTGATCGGTCAGGTTTGACTGAGCTTTTTTGTCAGGGAAGTGAGATGTACCATGCGGGCCCCCGATTGTTCAAAGATATTTTCAGAGAACTTCTTTCCACTGACGAAATGTATTCATTTCTCTCTTTTTTGAGAATCCCCTGCTTCTTTGCTTTTGACAGAAATGTTTTAAAATAACACTGAGTATATTTGCTCACACACAGAAAAATCATGTCACTCTATTCGATCGCAAAAAAAACAGGAATAGCTGCGGCGGCACTCTTTATCACACTATTCCTCTTAGCGGTACCCGTGAGGATGTTAATGGGACAACCTATCGAAGAAGTAGATTTTTTTATCGAGAAGGATTATCCACTGGTCTTTGCTCACAGGGGATACTCCATTCGTTATCCGGAAAATACTATCATAGCTTTTGAAAAAGCCCTGGAAGCAGGAGCAGATGTCCTGGAAATGGACTTGTGGTACACAGCAGATGATAAGGTGGTTGTTCTCCACGATTCCACCATTGATCGAACTACGGATGGAACGGGTGGTGTGAAGGAAAAGACACTTGATGAGCTCCAGGAATATGATGCGGGCTATACTTTTACGCTGGATGATGGAGAAACGTATCCCTTTCGGGGAGAGGGTATCCGCATTCCTTCTCTGGAAGAGGTTATAGAAGAATTTCCAGACGCTTATTTAAACCTGGAAATGAAAGCCAGGGATGAAAAGATGGGGCGTCTGCTGGCTGAAGTTATTGAGGAACATGGCATAGAGGACAGGGTTCTGGTGGCTTCTTTTCATAACAGGCCCTTGCGTGAATTCAGGGAACGAGTACCGGAAGCACAGACCAGTGCTTCGCGGTCCCAGGTTCGGAATTTTTATATTTTTTCTCATCTGCGACTGGGATACTTATTAGCCTATCCTTACCAGGCTTTTCAAATACCCCTTCGCCATGGTAATATACGACTGGATACGGAGAGCTTTATCAAAAAAGTGCAGACGGCAGGGGTAAGGGTAATTTACTGGACCATTAATGAGCGGGAAAAGATGATTGAGCTTTTCAAGAAAAATGCCTGTGGGATTGTTACCGACGATGTTTCTACTGCGGTGGAGGTGGTCCGGGAAATCAAGGAGGGCTCAATTGAGATCCCTGGTTCTTCCCATTGAAACCCCAAAGGGGGCATTTCTCACATGCTGGTTTTTTCCGGCAGTAATGCTTTCCCGCTTGTACTAACAAAGCATGATATTCATTATAAAGTGAGGTTTCCTGAGGCAGGTTCTCCATGAATAATGTCTGGAGATTATCATACTTTTCTTTTGGTGAACAAAGGTAATGGCGGGAGAGTATTCTCCTGGTATAGGTGTCAATCACAAATACTGGCTTTTCGAGGGCATAAAGAAGAATAGAGTCTGCTGTTTCTTTTCCAATACCCCAGACGCTGAGAAGTTCCCGGCGTAAGCCGATGGTGTTTTCCTTCCGTATCAGTCGCCAATCATCATGGTATTCTTTGAGCCATTGCATGAAATATTTTAGTTTGCGGGCTTTTTGATTATAGTAACCGGCTGATTGAATGAGAGAAGCGAGTTTTTCTTCATCTAACTCTCTGATCTTCTGGGGTGTCAGCAGGCAATAGTTTTTAAGTTCCTGAATAGCGCGGGAAGCATTATTCCAGTTCGTGTTCTGGGTAAGGATGGCTCCCACGCTGATTTCTGTTTCTCCCTGTCCCGGCCACCATCCCTGGTGCCCAAAATGCCCGAAAAGTATGGAAAATATATCCATGAGTAGTTCTGGTGTGCTGCTATGTTGAAGTGACATATATGAGTGAAAAAGTCAGTGTTTTTCCTCTTTTTTTTCTAACCTGAAATGACCGGGGAGAAGGTCTTCTAAAGAAGATGAGCGGGAAACAGTGTTGTTGAAAAAATACACCTGCATGGTCGGAGAAAATTCGCTTAAAACCTGTCGGCATGCTCCACAGGGAGGAAATAATTCTTCGTCATGATCAAGATACACGGCAATGCATTTAAAGGAGCGTTCTCCGGCTTTTATGGCTTCACCTACGGCATTTCTTTCGGCACAGCAGGTCAAACCGAAAGAACTGTTTTCAACATTACAACCGGTAAATATGTTACCTGAGGCAGCCAGAATAGCTGCTCCCACCTTAAAATGTGAGTAGGGACAATAGGCGTTTTTTGCGGCTTCTCTGGCTTTTTGAAAAAGAATATCTTTATCTGTCATTCGGAGTGTTCCTTTAAGGCTTGTTGATAACGTTTTTTAATTGTTTTTCCTCTTTGAGCAGCGGCTTGATAACCCTGCTCAATGATTTCCTCTGCCCGATAGAAGTCAAAGAGCCGCACTCTTTTGAGAACCGGTCGTATCTGGACGGAGGTATCTTTATACTGGCTGAATTCAGCATCAGCCAGGCTGTTTTGAAGGATGATCAGGCTTTTATAGAATACCTGGAAGACGCTTTCCGTTTGAGCCGGTGATTTGTCATGTTTGAACTTCATCAGCCATTCTTCCAGGAGGGGAGCGTTAAGATGTGACTCAGTAAAGCGGTGAAAAAAAGTTTTAGTAGCAGGGATTTTCTTAAAATGATGGGAAACGTGGGGTACCACGTTAACCCCTATGATAAAGTCAGCTCCCAGGCTCTGGGCAATACCGTATGGTACGGGTTCTACCAACCCCCCGTCTAACAGCACATCTTTTCCAGCTACTACCGGACTGAATATGCCGGGGAAAGCCATTGATGCGTGAATGGCAGGTATAAGAGGTCCTGCAGCATGATACATTTTTTCTCCGGATGTGAGATCGGTTGAAACCAGTCCCAGAGTGGTTTTACAATTTTCAAAAGTGTCAACCGGAATAAGATGCGACAGAAAATCCTCAAACTTTTGCCCTTCTATCAAACCGTGACGTAGAGAAATGTCTAAATAACCGCCCAGTTTTCGCCAGTTAAGTTCTTTAGCGATTTTTTCCATTTCCCTGACCGATAAACCTGTTGCGTAGAGGCTTCCCAGAAAGGCTCCCATACTGCTTCCGGTGATGATGTCAGGTTTAATATCGTTTTCCTCAAGAAATTTAAGAACGCCAATATGAGCCAGTCCCCGTGCAGCACCACTTCCTAACGCGAGGGCAATTTTCATTGCTTCTGCCTCCCTATCTTTACCATAAAATGACACATGATGGCTTTTGATATGCCAGAAATCACAATGCTTTCCTGTCTAATATTTTTCTGCTACCTTGTCTGAGGATAAAATAATATTCCATATTATTGTCAGTATTCACATATTTTATCTTACCTTTTTATGATGATTTTGCCAGAAAAGCGGAGCAATTAAAAGGAGAGTTCCCCGCACCGATGCAGACGTCGGTAGGAAAAATTCCCTGAAAAAACGAAAAAGGTGTTTTACATCGATGATACGGTGATGAAATCAAAAGGAGTCCAGAAAGAATAAGAAACCAGAAAAATTAACATCTATGGACAGGATAGGATATGACTTCTATCATGGCCAGAGAGAATCCGGATAAAGAGGCTGTGGCGGAAAACTACACGACGAGTTCTGTGAGAGAAAAAGACAGCACTCCGAAGTCTGTGATATCTTTGTCATTGAGACAAAAAGCCTGAAATAGCAAAAGGCCTGGAACCCGAACAGTTGTGGCAATCTTTCTGTCTGACAATTATACGGAGACGAAAAGGATGTATCAAGAAAAATTCAGAGGCAGAAAAAACATATCTTCAGGAAGTCAAAGCAAGTATATGTAGCAGGCAAGAATTGAAAATATTTTTTCTGAGCATCTCATCCTTTTGCTTTACTCCCGGTTGTTTGCCTTTACTTGAGCACTTTAAATAAAAAAAAGAAACACCTGTTTTGATGGAAAATCTCTGAAAAGTACCCGTATATGGTGAAATCTGGAAATAATGAGCCAAATTATTTGATTGAAATTCGGGAAAGTTCATTTAGAATTACTAATACAAAATCTTTCCGGGAGGGATGCTCTTTGAAAGGTACTTCTACCGATGCCGTGAATCTTAAGAATGCCGAACTTTACAATTCTCTGCGTGAGCCTCCATATGATATTGAGCTGGAAAGGGAAATACTTGGTCATTTAATCAGAAGTCAGGAACTGACCGACCAGTATCTGGCAGATTTGAATGCAGATGAGTTCTATCTGGATAAACACCGTACTATTTTCCGACATATAGAAGAGGTTTTTAACCGGGAAAACAAGGTGGATGTGGTGCTTTTACAGGAGTCTCTGGAGGCCCGTGAGCAGCTTGGGGAAATAGGAGGCCTGGAATACCTTGTAGAATTGGTTGATCTGTTTGGTATTGGTGAGAATATTGAACAGTATGTCAAACGCCTCAAGAATAAATTTATCCTGCGCAAAATGATTTCTTTTTCCCGGGAACTGATGAACAAGAGTTATCAGCAGGATGAGGTTGAGGATATTCTTACCGAATTAGATACCTTTATTGCTGATGTAGGTGTGGAGTTAACAGAAGAGAATATTCAGAGCCTTAATGAGATAATGGATTCAGTTTTTGAAGAGATTGACAGCAGGTCCAAGCATGATTTTAGCCAGATCGGAATACCTACCGGATTTGAAAAGCTGGATCACTGCCTGGGAGGGCTTCATCCAGGCGACTTTATTATACTTGCTGCCCGTCCCACGGTGGGCAAAACAACAATGGCGATTAATTTTGCAAACAATGCTTCAGAGAAAGGTTTTCCTGTAATATTTTTCAGTATTGAGATGACCAAAACTCAGGTGGGACTGAGAATGCTCTCTTCCAATGCCCAGATAGATACTGAAAGAATTACCCGTGGGACACTTAGCCGGCATCTTACAGATGAGCTGATGGCAGGTAGAATGAAGATGGCACGGTACCCTTGTTATGTGGATGATTCTTCGGATATAAATCCCCTGAAAATACGTGCCAGAGTAAAGAAGTTCATTGCTCATATCCGGCAGAAAATGAAAGAACAGTACGGCGATGCAGCTCAAGACAAACCGGCTCTTATAGTAGTGGACCACCTTCAATTACTTCATTTTGAAAAGGAAAGGGGAAGAGGGTTTGAGTCCCGTGAAAAAGAAATGTCGGCTATATCCCGGTATCTAAAGATCATTGCTAAAGAGTTGAATGTTGTGGTGTTGGCCATTTCACAGCTATCAAGAGCTCCTACTAAAAGAGAGTCTCCTCGTCCCTTTTTATCTGACCTGCGAGATTCAGGTTCCCTGGAACAGGATGCAGATGTGGTTCTTTTGCTCCATCGACCCTTTGCCTATGATATGAAATCTAAAAAACCAGGAGGCGGTAAAAAAAGCGGGTCTGAAGATGAATACTATGACCGCCGTGAAACAGAATTATACGTTGCCAAACACCGTAATGGGCAAACTGATATGATTAAGATGGTCTTTTTCGGCAATCAGTATCGGTTTCTGGAACGCGATGAGAGGATGGAGCAATCTTAAAAACCCTTTTCACTTGACAAAGAGAGAATTTTCGGTTAAATATAGCTCACAATGATTGATAAGCGGGGATAGCTCAGCTGGTAGAGCGCAACCTTGCCAAGGTTGATGGCGCGGGTTCGAGTCCCGTTCCCCGCTCTTTTGTTTTTTTGTGAAGAAGTGCATAATAATTTACTACTCACATCCTTGGATATTAAGAGGAGTGCCGTTCTGCTGGTTCTCTTAATAGAAGAAAAGGGTGGAGGATAAAAACTTTATGAGGAGGATTGTATCATGCCCGTAAGTGTTTCCCTTAATATGAAAAGTCTGCTGGAATGTGGTATTCATTTTGGTCACCAGAAACGTCGCTGGAATCCCAAAATGAAACCATATATTTTCACCGAACGTAATGGTATTCATATCATTGACCTGAGAAAAACCCTTAAAATGGCCGACGAAGCTTTTGAGTATGTTGCTGAAGCTGCTGCCAGCGGGAAAAAAATTCTTTTTGTTGGTACTAAAAAACAGGCTGCTCCTACTATTAAGGAGGCGGCCACCCGTTG
>PWGE01000223.1 GCA_003554345.1 Candidatus Sumerlaeota bacterium
CGACGCACGTCTGCGCTTCGTTTGACCCGGAACGCCTTTACACCGTAGCTCTCGGCCAGTTTTACGAAATCCGGATTACCGGTGAGATCAACGCCGCTGAGTCGGTTTTCGTAGAAGAGGTTCTGCCATTGCCGAACCATTCCGAGATAGCAGTTATTAAGAACGGCTATCTTAACCGGCAACTTTTCATTAACGGCGGTGGCAAGTTCCTGAATGTTCATAAGGATGCTGCCATCTCCTGCAATATTCCAGACAGTTTTATCCATATTCCCCATCTGGGCGCCATTTGCAGCAGGAAGTCCATACCCCATTGTGCCCAGTCCTCCGGAAGTTATAAATTGCCTGGGATATTTGAAATTGTAATATTGAGCTGCCCACATCTGGTTCTGTCCCACTTCAGTGCAAACAATTGCCTCTCCTTTTGTGACATCTGAAATGCATTCTATAACGTATTGGGGTTTAATAAATTTGGATTTCTTATTGTATTTGAGAGGATACTTTTGTTTCCACTTTTTGACCTGTTCCTCCCAGGGACCGGCTTCCCGGTTGAATCCATAACCCAGCATTGAACGCAGGGCATCCCTGGCAGGGGTTACAATGGATAGGTCGGGTTTGATTATCTTACCAATTTCCGCTGCATCAATATCAATATGAACGATATTGGCTTTAGATGCAAAAGTGTTTACTTTTCCTGTGACTCTGTCATCAAAACGAGCTCCCAGTGTAATCAGCAGATCGCAATCGCATACAGCATAATTGGCTGCCTGTGTACCATGCATCCCAAGCATCCCCAGGAATAAGGGATGGTCGTTTGGTATTGCTCCTAATGCCATCAGCGTGGAAACAACAGGAATATTCGTCAGTTCAACAAACTTTCGCAGTTCTTCGGAGGCATTGGAGTGGATAACTCCTCCGCCAATATACAGAAGAGGTTTTTTTGCTGATTCAAGCAAAGTCTGTAACTTTTCGATCTTATCAGAATAGTCCTTTTCTAATTGTGATAAAAGATTTAATTCTATTTCCGGTTCATATGGTTCTATTTCCTGTACCTGAATATCTTTGGGTAAATCGATAAGGACCGGACCCGGTCTTCCGGTTTTCGCTATGTAAAATGCCTCGTTTATGATATAAGGAAGGTCTTTGATATTTTTAACAATGTAATTGTACTTGGTAATAGGGATGGTTATTCCGTATATGTCGGCTTCCTGGAAACTGTCATTGCCTATCATGTGCGTGGGCACCTGACCGGTGAAGGCTACCATGGGACTGGAATCCATGTATGCCGTGGAGATGCCCGTGACCAGGTTTGTTGCACCTGGACCTGATGTGGCGATACACACCCCGACTTTTCCGGTAGAGCGGGCATAAGCATCTGCCGCATGAGCAGCTCCCTGTTCATGACGCACCAGTACCTGCCGAATGCTTTTTTGCCTGTAAAGTTCGTCATAGAGAGGAATAACCGCTCCCCCGGGATAACCGAAAATAACATCAACACCCTGTTTTTCAAGAGTGGAAACGATAATCTGTGATCCAGTTTTCTTCATGAACTATTATCCTCTTTAAAGTATTATATTTAATCAAATATTATCTAATATTGTAGTAAAAGTGCAAGAAAAAGCGGTAAAAAGCAGTTTCATACTTTTCTGAATATAAAAATGCTCAGAAAAAATTCTGACTCTGTAAAAAAAGAATAAAGCCCGGATAGGGAGTATACCTGCATAGAAAATGTAATATAAGTGAGGAGGGATGAGATGAATAAAATAACAAACATCAAAACGGAGCATTTACATCTATGGATAAGATATGCAGGATGCCGGAGAAAAGATGAACTCATCATACCCCGGGAAATATCGTCTTTCTTTCGCTTCTTCTTATTGCAGCTACGAAATATTCAAAAAGAATACATAAGAGAAAAAATATGGATGAAATTGTATCTTTCTAAGGCGCAGAGACAGACGCAGAGGAATTTGGCCGTAATCATTATCAGACCAGGATTATTTCTTATAATTGTCAACTGTCAACTTCAACTTGTCAATTGTATTTTCAGAGGAGTTATTCACGCTAGCGCGGAGGTTGCCGCCACCAAGCATGAAAATAAGAACAATATGCCGATACCGCCAGAGTGAACTTTCAGAATAAGAATAAGATGCCGATTCCGCCAGAGGCGGATTGTAAGTCGGAGATCGGCGCTCCCAGGAAAGCGGCAATATAATAGTGAAGTACAAGATTTTTTACCAATGTATATTTTATTTTGAAAAGTTTAGATTCAGAGGAGCTATTTATACAAGGACGAGAGCTTGTTTTTGTTGTTCTTTCCCATTCTGACTCCTGTCTCCTGTATTCTGACTCCTGAGGATATTTCTATTTTCAGAGGAGTTTCTCACGCCAGCGCGAAGGATGGCGCTAATACGAAAAAATGAAAAAGTGAGAATTATTATGCAAAGGCCATTACTTGAAGATGGTATTTGTCTGAAGATACCAGAATAACAGGTCGAGGTGGGCAACAGGAATATGCAGTTGTTGGGCGATACGGCGGATTTGGTCTTCTATTGTCAGGTAAACACGGTAATTGATGGTAGAAGGCAAGTTGTCAAGGACCTCCATTCTTACCAGCATTCGCAGGACATGGCGGTCAATGATTGCCAGATCAAGTCCTATTCCTGTGTTACGAAGAAAATGACTGCCTTCCTTCCAACCCAATCCCGAAAAAGTTTCGACTACCCAGCAACGTGCTTCCCGGGAATCTGAAAAACTTTTCAATGTGCCCGGAAGAGAAATATTGTTTTCTTTCAAATGTTGAAAAGCCCGGACAACTCTTTTTGCTTTGGTGTATTTAAAACGCACCCGTGGCAAACAGGATAGTACCGCTTTCTCATTATGACCTCCGCAGGGAAGCGATCGGATATTGCAGGCGGCATCCCAGCAGTAAGGAGCGCGGGATTGGGGGGTCAGCAGGCAAAAGATGAGCTCGGTCAGGAATTCCTCTTCCCTGCCCCTCCTTCCCAACTGTTCAAATTCTTCGACCCTTTGCTCAATTCTTGTTTTTATCTGCTGATATACTTTGAAAAGTTGTTGTTCGTCCATACTATTTATGTAAGAAAGTCACCGGGAATATCCAGATGTCGGCACATATCTAATATTTTTTTCTCAAGGTTGGCATTGACCGGCACACCCTGCCTGCGAACTTCCTGTTCTCTGTAATATTCTTTTTCGCCGGCAATGCATATCTTATTCCGTCCTGGTAACTTTTCAGCATTTTTTAAGGTTCTCATTATGGAACCTGTGATTTCCCGGCATCTGGCAGGTTCGATGTAGGAAGAGATATCCAGTGCCATGAAAAAATGACCTAATCTGTAAGGAGCAGGCTTTTCATGTTCTTTTCCCTTCAACTGGTAAAGAAAGCTTCCTTCCTGCAAAGCCGCACATAAGATTTCCACCATGGTGGAAAGGCCATATCCTTTATGACCCCCGGTTTCTTCCTCTATGCCTCCCAGAGGAACCAGTGCTGCCTTCTTTTCTACCAGGTCAACCAGGAGTTGACTGGAATCAGTCACTCCTTCTCCCTGTCGATTAATGGCCCAGGAAGGTGGGGTGCTTTTCTCCTCTCTCTCCAGCTGTTCAATCTTGCCTCGTTGTGAAATAGATGTGGCTGCATCGTATAAAAAAGGGTAGGGCTCGTCAGAAGGTGCTCCAAAACAGATGGGATTGGTTCCCAGGAGAGGTGTGAACCCGTTTAAAGGTGGACAGGATGGTCGGGCATTGGTAAAGGTCAGTCCGATCATGTTGTTCTTTACAGCCATAAGAGCATAATAACCGGCTATACCGTAATGAGTGGAATTGCGCACAGCTACCGACCCCATTCCATACTCGGCTGCTTTGTCTATGGCGGTCTGCATGGCTTTTACTCCGATAACATGCCCCATTCCATGATTTCCGTCCCACACAGCCGTTGCTTTTTTATACTGAATGACATCTATGCAGGTCTTTGGTTTTTGTATTCCCTGTAAAATGCGGTCATAGTACATCTTCAGACGACCTATTCCGTGGGATTCAATACCCCGCAGATCTGATGTGATGAGCACTTCTGCACAGGTCTTTGCATCATCCTCAGGCACTCCCAGTTTTACGAAAACATCTTTCATGAAACGTTCTATTGTTTCAACAGGTACATATTTCATATTTCTCCCCCTTAAAAAAGGTGTCAGATATTTTTAATGAAGAAAATCACCTTGCCTGTTTAGTGATAACCGACACTTTTCTTCTGGTAGTAGCTCCTTAGTTTCTCCGGATATAAATAAAGAAATATTTATCCACATTATTCTATCATAGTGAAGATGTATTTGCGAAAGAAACACAGGAAATTGTGGGAAATATTATGGGAATTGTAAAGGTGTCAAAAAATTGGTATCTTATCTTATCTTTTAAAATATACAGAAAAGGGGTTAAAGGTGACTCCTCTGAAAATAAAACTACCCTCAGGAGTCAGAATTCGGGAGACAGGAGTCAGAATGGGGAAGAACTAAGAATAAGAATGTATCACGCAAAGTCGCAAAGTCATACCTTTTAAAAAAAATATTAAAGAAAATTGCAAATACGCCAGCATGAACTTTCAGGAAGACAGAAAAACAGCCCCGAAAACATGATGTTATCTTTTTTTCGTGTTCTTTCGTGCTTTTCGTGGTATATTCTCCTCTGAAAATAGAACTATTAGAGTCTGCCTGATTTCGTGATCCTATATCTCCTATTGCTCTTATTAGGTCCTATCAGTCATGTATTATTTTCATCATTGGTGGCGCTGATGTCTGCATCAGCGTGAATAACTCCTCTGAAAATAAAACCCTGGAAAAGATGTTTTACATCAATGATACGGAGATGAAGTCAGGATAAGTCCAGAAAGAATAAGAAACCAGAAAATTTGCATCGATGTACAGGATAAAGAGGATAAAGACCTCAGAAAAAATCAGAAGAGAAAGATTTTGAGGAAAAACAATGTGAAAAATAAAGAAAACCTGCAGTAAAATATTCACTTTACCCGGGAGTGCCGATTCTCAGCTTACAGTCTGCCTATGGCGGTATCGGCTCTTGTTGTTCTGAGAAAAAACCATGAGAAATTATAACTCAGAAAGCTACCGTTATAATGGGAATAAAGCTCTATTCTGAAGATTCACTCTGGCGGATTCATCATGGGTGGTGTCAGCCCTTGTGCTGAGGTGCGGAACCACTGTGAAAATGGTCCCGGGCAAAATACCCCTGCAGGGTAATCCCATCTATAGTGGACTTTCTGAATATATGCAGAAAAAGTGCTGCATTTGGTGACCGTTTTTGCTGCACTTACAATGTCCATTTATGCTGCACTTTTAATGTCCGTTTACAGATGTATAGAAAGGAGAAAATCTGAAAAAAACTTTGAGTAAGCAGAGAAAATCCGGCATTTTGCAGTGCTGTTCTTTCAGGGTTGCCGGGACAGCATCACCACAGGGAATATTTTCCGGTGGTTTTTGACGGACAGACATTCAAATGGCATGACAATATCTGATAATTAATGTATCTATTCATCATCATGTATTATTTCAGATGAATTGTTTTTCCTTTCAGAGTTGGCAAAAAAGTCCGGGGTATGAAAACTTTTTTAAGTTTTATCGGGTCTCTTGGAGGGTGCTTATTGTATTATGCACAAACTGTGCAACAAACTACTATTCATTGATTGTTTCGTCTCTTAAAGAAAAGAAAACTGCTTTTGTCTGCTTATTCTTGAGTATAGTCTTATGGGCTTTTACTGTGTTTTTTTCATAACTGCCCGGGTACTTATTTGCATTGGCATCTTAATTTCTGTCAATTCTTCTTCGTAAGGAATTTCCATTACCATTTCGCCTTCAATAAAGGAGTTTCCTTCGCTGTGATTTAGCCAGCCGCTCTGCCGGTCAGTCCGTATCTTTTGCTCCATGGTGCCCTCGAAATTAAGCTTCATTTCCATACCTTCTACTGTCATCTTATCTTGATCTGTCATTAGAGAAATAGAGCCATTTACCCCCAGGTAATTATTTGATTCATCCTGCTTTTCAAAAGAATATATTGCTTCTGTCACGAGAGAAAAAGGAAGTTCTAAACCAATTTGCTCTGTCCATGTATCACCAATGGAAACAGGATTTTCAGGATAGAAGAGCCAGGATTGTTGCATTATTTCTTTCATATCAAACATTTCTGTAAACCGGGTGTTTTCTTCAGAATCAAAATACATGTCCATGATATCTTCTATTCCTTCATAGTCTATTACATTGCCCCTGGAGTCCATTGTTATTCGGATATCTTTATCCATAATCTGAGTCCAACCTTCAAATATTCCCATAGAATCTTCTTCAGGTTGTCGGGAGTCATATGAAAGGATATTTCCGTTGCTTTCCATGTCGATAGTCATATATGTATATTGCATGGCTATTACTGCTTCGTCGGGAGAACTGACCTTTTCTATCGTCATTGCTAAGCCTATTTCTGATAGAATGGTGGTGGCTACCTCCTGTCCCATAACTGTTTGAACCAGATCCTGTTCCTGCGATAATTGATATTGAAATGTGCGTCCCTCTTCGAAATCCAGTCGCAAAAGGTTTTCTTCGGCACCAGCCATCATTACACAGGCAAAAAGAAAGATTAAGAATACTGTTACTATTTTCATTTTCATCACTCCTGCCTTTTATTTATTCTCTGTTCTGACAGACATTGATTGAAAGTCATTTTATATAATATCCATTAATTCAATAATAAAAAGCTCATTGCCGATAAAAAAATGAGCGCTAAAATTTACTCCACTGATATTATAATTCTAAATATATCAAAAGCCAGAAAAAAAGGTATAGAAATGAGAGGAAAAGAGAGTAATGACGTGAAGATGAGATAAAGGAAGCGGAAATGCCGGGAGCCGGGCTTGAACCGGCACAGGTGTAAAACACCTCCTGGATTTTAAGTCCAGTGCGTCTGCCAATTCCGCCACCCCGGCATTCTTTAGAAGCAAAAAAACGAGGCGGCGAGCGGATTCGAACCGCTGATTAAGGGTTTTGCAAACCCCTGCCTTACCACTTGGCCACGCCGCCAAATTGCATTTATCTATTTAATCATAATAAGATAAACTGTCAAGCCTTCTTTGCCCGTAAGATATGGAAAGAGTGGGTTTACAGGCCTCTTTTTTTGGGGTTCTTTTTTCTTTTTGATTTTTTTTGTGAATTTCGGGAGGAGGGTTTCTTTTTCTTTGAAGAAGGTTTCTTGTTTTTCTTAGTGGTTTTCCCCCCCTTTCTTTTCCTGGAAAAAGGCTGAGGGGGAGCTCCGGGTACGGGTTCCAGGTCGATTTCACGGTCCAGAATGTTTACTTCCTTAACAATGACCTGCATTTCCATTCCCATGGTATAAATATGGTTGGTTCGCTTCCCGATAAGAGCCAGCCTGTCTTCATCGTATTCATAATAATCATTGTTTAAACTGTGCATCTTGCATAATCCTTCTACGGGGAAGCGCTCGAGTTCCACGAAAAGTCCAAAGGGAAGGACCCCGGATATGACTCCCTTGAATTCCTCACCTATAAAGTTTGCCATAAACTGGGCACTTTTGAGAGAAAGGTAGTCTCGTTCTACTTCATTGATGATGAGTTCTGTTTTATTACAATGCTGAGCATTAAAGGGTAATTTATCCGCATAATGTTTCTTTTTTTCGGAAGAAAGTAATCCGTTAGCCAGGTGGTCAGATAAGATACGGTGAACAATAAGGTCCGGGTATCGTCTGATGGGGGACGTGAAATGCACATATGCTTTACTTCCCAATCCGAAATGACCGATATTTTCAGGGCTGTACTGAGCTTTCATCATAGAGCGTAAAAGCAGGGTGTTTACTGCATATTCCCATGGTTTGTCTTCAACCTTTTCAAGAACATCCTGTAACTCATGAGACCTGGAGAGTTTGGCTGACGATTTCTTAATGCCGAAGGCGGTAAGGTATTCAGAG
This sequence comes from Candidatus Sumerlaeota bacterium, assembly GCA_003554345.1. GTDB lineage: Bacteria > Sumerlaeota > T1SED10-198M > T1SED10-198M > T1SED10-198M > T1SED10-198M. Next base: position 7,987 of record PWGE01000223.1, read on the forward strand.
AGGAATTCCAGTTTTTCTCTCGTCGGTTCCGCATGAACCCGGAAGAGAGTGGGTAAGGTATGTTTAAGACAGAAATGGGCTATTGATTCATTGGCCAGTATCATGAATTCTTCAATAATGCGATGACTCCAGTTTCTCTTGCGTAAGTAAATGTCACGTGGTTCTCCTTTATCATCCACCTCTATTTCCATTTCAGGTATATCAAGTTCCAGGCAACCTCTTTGAAAACGCTTTTTCCAGAGAATTTCAGCCAGTTCAAGCATTTTTGTAAGCGATTGTGCCACATCAGGCGAAAGATCTTCTTCTGATGGAGGGGCACCGTCCATAAACCTCTGAACCTGGTCATAATTCAAGCGGGCTTTGCTCGTTATAATACTTCGCGTAATATCTGTTTTTATGATCTGTCCATCAGGGGAAACCCATATAAAAACAGAAATGGCGCGACGGGGTGTGTTGGGGTTTAAACTGCAAATACCATTGGATAACTGTACCGGTAGCATGGGAACTACTGCTTCGGAAAAATACAGGCTGCTGGTACGACTTTCTGCTTCTTCATCCAGGGCGGAGCCTTCAGGAACATAATAACTCACATCAGCAATATGGACGCCCAGTTTGTAGTTTCCACGGTCAGTTTCGAGTGATACGGCGTCATCAAAATCCTTTGCATCAACGCCGTCTATGGTGAAACAGTTGAGAGAGCGCAGGTCCTGTCGGTCGGGTTCTATATTTTCCTTGCTCACTTCCTGTGGTGCCTGCCGTGCTTCTTCCAGGACTTCTTCGGGAAATTCGCTGCTGATATTGAACTCACGTAGAATCATGGTCAGGTCATAACGGGGGTCGGTAATGGGACCCAGTCGTTCAATGACTTCTCCTTCCATCATGCCGTTTCTTCCCAGGTTCCAGTTGGTAATCTTTATAACAACGGCATCACCATCCTTAGCGTCTTCTCTTTTTTCGGAGGGAATAAGGATATTGACCAGGATTCGCTTGTTGATAGGAGCAGCAAACGTAATATGATGAGATTCTACAAACTCGCAGACCAGCTTGTTTCTGCCTCTCCTGACTATACGGGCAATTTCGCCTTCCAGGCCTTTGTGGGAACGTCCCGTCAGATTTACCAGTACTAAGTCGCCGTCGATGGCATTTTTCATGGAGGCGCTGGGTATGAATATGTCTTCCCTTAATGTCTCTCCCAGGGGTGAGATAAACCCATATCCCTGTTTGGTGGTGCGAAGGTTACCCAAAAACATGTTTACTTTATGAGGGACGCTGTAACGCCCTTTTTTCATTTGTACTATCAGTCCTTCTTTCTCCAGCTCTTTTAGAACCTGTTCGATTTCCTGGTAGGTAGAAGTGGGGAGTCCTATTGCTTCGGCAACTTCTTCAGGAAAAAGAGGTTTTTGGGCCTGCTTTTCCATGAAATGTAAAAGTTCTTTTTTGGAAGGAATATTGTTCAATTATGTATCTCCTTTGTCAGAAATTCTTTATAATCCGGAATTGAATCAAGAAGAATTATCCTGGATTTTTTTTCGAAATAAGGCTGTTTCATGAAGGTACTCTTGTATGTGGTCTTTTGAATGTAAGGCCTTTTGGAGATGAGTGATTTCTTCCTGAAGGTCATTAAGTAGTTCCAGCATGGTTTCTCTGTTTCCATATAAAATATTTTTCCATAGCTGGGGATTTCCCTGGGCAATGCGGGTTGTGTCTTTAAAACCAGGACCTATAATTGTTTTCAGTAAAGAGGAAGAAGATGCCCGTTTTTTGGCTATCC
>PWGE01000126.1 GCA_003554345.1 Candidatus Sumerlaeota bacterium
CCTTTTTGCTTCAGCTTCTCCTTTTGAGCTTCCAACTCCTCCTCTGAAAAATCTCTTTGATGCTCTGGTTCGAACTTAAATCCTTTGTTATCAAGGTTGAAGAGATAGACATCAAGAGCTGCCCTTTGTTTAGGGTCTTTGAGAATTTCATATGCTTTTCGGACCACTACAAAACGTTCGGGGTTCTGCTCGGGATTATATAATTTAAGTGCTTTAAGATAAGCCTTCTTCACATCCTCCTGGCTGGCATTTTTCGGAACATTCAAAATAGTGTACGCATTCTTAAATTGAACCATGATATTTAAGTCCCTCATGAAATCAGATGCATATTATAAACTATTTGTATAAATCTGACAACATCTTTTCTGGTTTTCATACCGGGAAGATATCTTCTGAGCTTTTTCACCCCATACATTCCGGAAAGATACCACCCCATAAACTTTCTCATTTCCTTCACACCTTTCCTTTCCCCTTTCTTTTCAATAAGACAATCCATATGCACCATAAGGTATTCCAGTCTTTGTTGCAATGAAGGTGGAGGAGGATTTTCTCCCCTCAAGTAACGCCTAATGCAGGAAAAAAACCAGGGCGCTTTCATAGCTCCTCTTGCCAGTAACATTCCATTCACTTCAGAGTATTGCCATTTTTGTTGCACATCTTCTTCCGTAAAAAGATCTCCGTTTCCAAAGATATATTTTTGAGGAAAGGCCATTTTGAGGTTTTTAACCCATTGCCACTCAGCAGGAGAAGAAAACCGTTCACGAGCTGTTCGGGGATGAAAGAAGACCACATCCAGCCCTTCTTCAAAGGCTATTTCGCTTATTCGGAGGTAATTCAACGAGGAACGGTCCCACCCGGCACGTATTTTTACCGAACAAATTCCTGAAAAAGAATTTCGAATTGCCCTGAAAATCTGGCGGCATCTCTCTGGTTCACGCATCAGATAGGCCCCATGTTTTTGTTTAAGCACTTTAGGTACTGAACAGCCGCAATTGATGTCGAGCCATTTAAGCCCCCGTTTTTCCAGTTCTATCGCAATGCCTTCAAACCATTCCGGATTATTCCCGATGATCTGTATGCCGGTATCCTTTGCTTCTACCGGTAAATCTATGTAGTCCTCCAGCAGGGAGGCTCTATGAAAAAGAGCCGGTAATGGCACCATTTCTGTAAACATGAAGCCCGGTTTAAAGCATCGCAAAAAAGCTCTAAAAGCCTTATCAGTGATACCTGCAAGGGGTGCCATAAAAATATTGCTTTCGAAACTGAACCCTTTAACAAAAAAAGGAGAGGCATACATAATACTCACTTCCCCTTGTTAAAACTCCGGGGAAGGCGAGGCATTCAATTTTAAAAACCCGGCAGAACCCGGCTTCATAATTTTCAGGCCATGCAAAAAATACCAGGTTCCCAGTCCAGCTACCATGGCGGCATTATCAGTACAATATTCAAAAGAAGGAAAAACCACCGGTACAGAAAGTTGCTGCATTTTTCGTCGCAAGCCACGATTAGCTGAGACACCGCCCACCACAGCCACACTTTCCACCGGATATTTACGGATTGCCAGTTGCACTTTTTCAAGCATCATATTAAGAACAGTCTCCTGGAAAGAGGCCGCCACTCTCTTTTTTTCATCCTCACCCAACGTGTTGCTGCTCAAAACATAACGAACTACCGCTGTTTTCAAACCACTCAAACTGAAATCCAGTTTCTTTTTCATGGGCTGAGGGAAAGGAATATAATTACCGCTATATTGCTGATGTATTCTATCTATAACCGGTCCTCCGGGATAGCCATACTCTAAAACCCTGGCCACTTTATCGTATGCTTCACCCACTGCATCATCGCGGCTTTGAGCAATCACCGAAAAATCATCATAGCTATGCACCAGGCAGATGAGAGTGTGACCGCCTGAAACAATGACTCCAAGAAAAGGAAAGGAAAGTTTTTGTTCAAGGGAAGCTGCAAAAAGATGTGCTTTTAAATGATGTACAGGAATAAGCGAGATATTATGTGATAATGCCAGAGATTTGGCAGCTTCCACACCTACAAGCAGAGAGCCAATCAAACCGGGCTGAACAGTTACGGCAACGGCATCAATACCCTTATAAAGGTGCCCCTGCTTTTCTTTCAGCCTTTTTAATAACCGAAACAACTCCGTAATATGACGTCTCGAAGCCAGTTCTGGTACAACACCACCGTATTCTGCATGCAGGTCAGTCTGAGAGCTTGTCTCATGCCATACAACTTCGTACCTGCTATTCACCACTGCCAGTGACGTTTCATCACAACTGCTCTCTATACCCAGCAACAGAGCGGACATGTATTTTACCTCTGCTCATAGAAAAGCTTTATCCTGCTCACCTCTATCGCTTTATCCAGTTGTTTATCATAGATCTCGTCAGTTTCTATCTCCTCTTCTTCTGCAGGAGCGCCCAATTCTTCCTGAATTCTCCGGGTAAAATCTTCTGAATCATCATCTATCTCTTCTTCACGGTATTCCTTTTCAATAAGAGAAGGCTCACCTAACCTGCCGTGCATCCGAAGTTCAATTTCCTCATCCCAGGTAAGGGGCACACTGAAATCAGGCTCCAATCCTCCTATATCCTCTATGGAACGTCCTTCAGGAGTATAATACTTGGCTACCGTTAATTTGAGAGCAGCTTCCCCACCTTCCGGATAATACTCAGAAGATACCGGTGTTTCCAGGGGAATGACAGACTGCACCGAACCCTTACCAAATGAGGTCTGATCGGTAATACCAACTACAGATGCGCGACGGTGGTCCTGTAAAGCACCAGCCAGAATCTCGGAGGCACTGGCTGTTCCCCTATTTATAAGCACTGTCATAGGACCATCAAATAAAGGATCTTTTGTCGAAGTATAGCTCTCTCCTTCTTCCTGATCACGAGAACGAACAGAAACTATTTCCTGACCACTTTCAAGAAATAAATCCGTCACTTTAATGGCTTCCGTAAGTAATCCGCCAGAATTATTTCTCACATCCACAATCAGAGCTTCCATTCCTTCTTCTTTCAACTCCTGTAATTTGTTTTCCAGATCAGAAGCAACATTTTCTGAGAACTCCACGATCCGCACATAAGCGATTTCCGAATCAAGCATGCGGCCATATAATCTTTCCACTTTAATAATATCTCGTTCTATTGTTTTTTCTAAAGGGGCATCTTCTCCCCGGCGCACAATTTCAATGGTAACCTCTGTCCCCGGAGTTCCCTTCAGCTTATTGACTGCCTCAAAAAGCGTCATATCTTCTGTCGTCTCGCCATTTATCGTTACAATTCTGTCCCATGGTAATATCCCTGCTTCATAAGCCGGCGTTCCGTCAATGGGCGAGATCACCGTCAGCACACCCTCTTCCATGGTAACATGCATACCCAGACCACCAAATTCACCGGTGGTGCTTTCTTCTAATTCCTGACGCAGCTCAGGCGTGAGAAGCACGCTGTGAGGATCAATATTACGCAGCATCCCGTTGATTGAATATTTGATAAGTCTTTCAAAATCAATATCCTCTTCATAGGAATGTTTAACCCATCCCAGCACTTCCATATATAATTCTATATTTTGTTTTAATGAGTCTTCTTCACTCAGGGCTTCATGTATTTTCTTTTCATTTCTATCCATCTGTTGAAGAGGTTCATTTGTTGCGGCATAAAATATCAACAGAAGTGATATGATAGAAAAGAAGGAAAAGAGTTTTAACATTGGATGCTTTTTACTTTGCATGGAAATTTACTCCTCGCATACGTACATTAATTTATTTTTATTATCAAAATTATTTCAGTTCTTCAGAGAGCGCCACCCGAATCTTACTGGCAAGGTCAATGGTTTCGAAAGGCTTGGTGATATAATAGGTCACTCCCTTATCAAGAGCCTCTTTGACTTTGCTCTTACCTTCAACACCCGTGAGCATTATAACAGGAATACGCTCTGTTTTAGTATCGTTTCTTAACTTTTCCAGAACTTCAAACCCATCCATCTCCGGCATCATTATATCCAGAATGACCAGATCAATATCGTTATCTTTGAGGAGTGTCAATGCTTTTTCTCCGCTGGCTGCTACCAGACATTCATACCCTTCTTTTTGCAGAAAAGAACTCAATATTTGCCTTATATCCTCTTCATCGTCTACCACCAAAATCGTCTTCTCATTTTCCATGTAATAATTCTCCTTTTTTTCAAACCCTCTTATATTGAATTATATATAATTTTTGATAAATTTAAAGTTCAGCGTCTCTTATTCCAGAGAGAAAAGGCATTTTCAATGAGTCAACCTTCTTCCCAACTCAACCCTGCGGTATTTCTTGACCGGGACGGTACTATTAATGAAGAAAAAGGGTATATCAATCACCCTTCCCGTTTTCGTTTATTAAAGGGCGTACCGGAAGCCATCCGTCTCTTAAATAAAAACGGGTTCCTTACAATCATTGTCACCAATCAGGCCGGCGTTGCCCGTGGATATTTCAAAGAAGAACTTGTACAAAGAGTCCATGAAAATATGCACAAACAACTCAAACAAGCCGGAGCGTATATTGATGCCGTTTATTACTGTCCTCACCATCCTGAAGCAGGTAAAGAACCGTACCGCAAGTCATGTCGCTGCCGAAAACCTTCCCCCGGCATGATTGAACAGGCCTGCAGCGACCTTCCAATAGATCTTACACGCTCCTACCTTGTCGGAGACCGGCATAAAGATATACTTTTTGCCCGACAATTTTCACTTACCGCTGTTATGGTTTTAACCGGTTACGGACGGGGCGAATATGAATATCAGAAAGGACAATGGCGAGAGCAGCCAGATCATATTGCTCCCGATTTATATCATGGAGTGCAATGGATTATAGCTCACTCCCGGAGCATGGAGGATAAAACATTCTATGAGCAATAAATTTTGTTCGCTGGACGAACTTGTATCCTATCGTCAAGAGTACGCCCGCCAAAAACAAACGGTGGTTTTCGCAAATGGATGTTTCGATATTCTTCATTGCGGACATCTGGATTATTTACAGGGGGCGGCTACATTGGGAGACATTCTTATTGTAGCTGTCAACAGTGACCGGTCAGTCCGCCGTTATAAAGGTGAAGACCGTCCCATAATACCGGAAGACCAAAGAGTGGAAATCCTTGAAGCCATAAGATACATTGACCATCTTCTCCTCTTCGACGAACCGGATGTAAACCATCTGCTTCTGAAATTAAAACCCGATATTCACGCAAAAGGAACAGATTATACCGTAGAAACGGTTCCGGAAAGAAATACGGTGTTATCTTACGGCGGGCAGGTTGCTATTGCCGGCAATCCACGCATCAATTCCACCACCAACGTCATCAATAAAATCCTGAAGAACTTTGGCAGCCGTAAAAAGAGGAAGTAAAAGTCATGTGGATGGCAGACTGGAGAGTAAAGCAACCCTTTATACTCAAAGCTTTCTTTTTATCTCAACTCAGACTTTCCTTCCATTCTTTAGCAGGAAAGCAATATGAATAACAGAAAACCCGTCCTGTTAATCGGAATAGGACCTCTTGCCACCGAGCCAGATCAAAACTTTATTGCCGCTCCCGGTATTCGCAGCTGGCAATTTTTGCAAAGTGCTCTGGAAAAGAACCCGGTAATATTGGTCACCAAAGAACTGGGACCGGATAAAAAAACAGGATTCAAAAAGGTCGAAAACACTTCCCGTTTTGTTCATTACTCAACACGCGAAAACATGAAGGAGATAGGACAATATATAAAAAAGCTCTGTCAAAAAAATGATTTCGCCGCTGTTACCATCATTGGGTCAACTTCTCTTGCCGAAGTACTTCCTTTCCTTCCCTCTTCCATCCCCCTGTGGTTTGATCTTTATGGCAGTGTTATTGCTGAAGGGCAGGTCAAAGCAGCAGCAGAAAAGAACAATGATTTTCTGGATTACTATTTAAATTTGGAATATCAGGCTCTCACCAGTGGAGACATGTTTTCTACGGTATCAACCCCCCAAAAACATGCCACTATTGGAGAATTAGCCTTAACTGGTCGGTTGAATTCTTTCACCAACGAATATCCTTTTTGTCATATAATTCCCGCCACCTATTTCCCTCAACCAGCCACTTCTCAGGGCAACGTTTTACGCGGTATAAAAGTAAAAGAAAATGATTTCGTCGTCCTGTGGAGCGGCGGCTTCAATAACTGGGTCGATGAAAAGACCCTCTTTGAGGGATTAACAAGGGCAATGCAAGCCAACCCTTCCCTTCATTTTGTAGCAACAGGGGGTCAGATCAAGGGGGTTGCTCATACGATTTTTAACCGTTTCTATGATCGGGTACAGTCTTCCCCCTATCGAAAACAGTTTCATTTCGAAGGATGGGTGAACGGGTCTCTTATCCCTTCGTACTACCGTGAAGCAGATATTGCCGTCAACGTGGATTTACCGGCCTGGGAAACCCGGCTGGGAGCACGAAATCGCCTGCTGGGATGGATATACTTTGACCTTCCCATCATAACCACCAGTATCTGTGAATTTGCCGGCAATCTTGAAAAGCACCGGGCCTGTTACACATTTGATGCAGGTGATGCAAGTTCCCTGGCTCAAACCCTTCTAACGTGCCAGAAATTGCCACGCCGTTGTCTGCAAGCAACTGCTCAGCGAGCCAAAGCCCTGTTTCTTGAGAGATACTGTGTGGAAAGCATTATGAAACCATATCGTAAATGGCTCGATAATCCGGGTAAAGCTCCCGATTATGAGTTTTACAGCCACCATGCTTACAGGTTTCCAAATTTCAGCCCGTTTAGAAGGAAAGAACAGAGAAACCACCCCCCAGTCTCTTCTTTTAAAGCTCGTTTGAAACAATTATGGAAAAAATGGAAAAAATAAAATATATTTGGTTTAAAATATACAAAAAGAAAAAAAGAGGTGAAAGATGGCACATCAAGAGGAAAGCAATCTTAAATACTTTGTACTGGACACCAGTGTCTTCATACACAATCCTCATTCTATTCTGTCATTCAAAGATAATGTAGTGGTTATCCCCTTAGCCGTCCTGGAGGAACTGGATGCTCTCAAGAAGAGTTCCGGAGAAAAAGGACGAAATGCCAGGGAGACCATACGCTTTCTGGAAAGAAATAAGGGGAAAAAAGCCATACAAAAAGGGATTAAAATTGAGGAAAACATTCGTGTTAAAATCGAACTCAATTATGCCCAACCGCAGGATATTGATATTTCAACGGATAAGATGGACAACAAAATAATTTTAACCGCCCTGAAACTCAAGAATGAAAACAAAAAGGTATTCTTCATATCGAAAGATATTAATGCCCGTACAAAAGCCATGGCGTTGGGGATATATGCAGAAGATTATGAAAAAGAAAAGGTAAATTTTGAAGGCCTCTATGCAGGGTACCTGTCCCGAAAGATTTCTCCGGACCAGAGAGCCACTTTTGTGGAAAAAAATCTTTTGCCATGGGAAGGAGACCCCCTTTTCCCTCATCAATATGTCATATTAGAATCACCAGATGAGGATCCCCTGCCGGCAAGATACGACAGTGAAAGCTCGCAACTCATCCCTATTGCTCAAAACAAACAGTCTATCTGGGGAATACAGCCCCGAAACATTCTGCAGGAATTTGCCATAGACATGCTTCTCGATGATTCTATCTCCCTGGTAACCCTGGTAGGCATTGCCGGTACAGGAAAAACTCTTCTTGCTCTTGCCTGTGCTCTGCAAAAAACCATCGATGAACAAAAATATCATAAACTCCTGGTTTCCCGTCCTATCATTCCACTCGGAAAAGATATCGGTTTCCTGCCCGGCAGTAAAGAGCAAAAGTTAACTCACTGGATGGAACCCATCTTTGATAACCTGGAGCAACTGGCCGGCGGATCTCAAAATAAAACATATTCCACTCCGGAATACCTTCTGGATTCCAAGTTCATAGAGCTGGAGGCGGTCACCTATATACGAGGACGCTCCTTACCCCGGCAATTTATTATTATTGATGAAGCCCAGAACCTCACTCCCCATGAAATAAAGACTATTGTCAGCCGGGCAGGAGAAGAAACCAAGGTTGTTCTGACCGGCGATCCCTATCAAATTGACAATCCCTACCTGGATGCCAATTCAAATGGTTTATCATATCTTGTGGATAGATTTAAAGCGGAAAAAGTACATGCCCACATCACTCTTTCTAAATCAGAAAGAAGTTATTTAGCAGAATTAGCGGCAAATTTACTATAAATTTTGCACAGACCTTGACAATTAAAAAAAAAGGATGTATATATAAGCTTGAATAATAAAGAAAGAGAGAAAGAATAAGGAGAAAAAGATTATGGGGTTGTTTTCCAGAAAAGCAGTCGCGGTTGATATTGGATCAACCTCCGTGAAAGTGCTCGAAATCACCAAGAAGTCCGGTCAGCCTCACATGGGTAAATTTGCCATAGAACCCATAGCTGTCCCGGACGTGGATTCTCCCGATTTGCTTGTCAAGAACAAAGCAAATGCCATCAAGACCGCTTTGCGGCGAGCCAACATCAAAACGAAAAGATGCATTACATCAGTATCGGGAGAAAAAGTGCTGGTACGGTACATTCAAATGCCTAAAATGCCTGAAGAAGACCTTGCCAATGCTATTTCCTGGGAAGCTGAAGAACATATTCCTTTCAAGATAGATGACGTAAATCTTGATTTTGTGGTCTTAGGAGATGTTCAGGGTTCCCAGGAACCCAAGCTGGACATTTTGCTGGTTTGTGCCACAAAAGAACTTATTCATGAGCAACTCAATATTTTGCAGCGTGCTGGTTTGCAGGCTGATGAAATAGATGTAGATGGTTTCGCGGTGGTCAATTACATGGAACACAATTGCTCGCCTCAGACTGCTGAAGCAGTAGCCATCATTAATATTGGGGCTTCCAAAACCAATATTAATATTTACAGAAATGGCAACATATGGTTTTCCCGGGACATTAACATCGGGGGCAACTCTATTTCAGAAGCCCTTGTTTCCCGGAAAGGCGTTTCTTTTCAAGAAGCAGAAGAAATTAAAAAGAAAGTCCCCCTGCCCTCCTTTCAAAAAGAAGAAAGCGGAGATGAAAGCCCACTCGAAGAGGAAAACGATTCAGAAATTTACGATGCTATCAAGGGAACAGTAGAGGATATCACAGGAGAAAAACTGGAAGGCAAAGGACTTCAATCCGATTTAACCAATATCATCTTAGAAGGTTTTGATCCTATTTTAACAGAAATAAAACGTTCTATTCAGTTCTTTGAAAATCAGATGGAAGAAGCGCATGTTTCCAGGGCTTTTTTAAGTGGTGGCACCTGTCGTTTCGAACGCATCACAGATTATCTTGAAAAAGAACTGGGCGTTAAGGTAGAACTCTTGAATTTTTTAACCAATGTGTCTGTGCCGGCACCGATAGAATCCGATATTCGTAACGACAACCTGACTCCCTTCCTGGGAGTTTCAATGGGAATGGGACTAAGAAAGGTGGTGGAATAAATGATACGTGTTAACCTCCATGAAAGTGGAAAAAAGAAAAAGTCTCAGGAAAGAACAATCGTTCTTGTTCTGGGCCCTTTATTGCCCAC
>PWGE01000033.1 GCA_003554345.1 Candidatus Sumerlaeota bacterium
CCCGGGACTGAACTTCCACCCGGCCCTCGGTCATCGTATAATCAATGGTGTTTTGCCCGACAATACTACGCAAAGCCACTTCAGCAGCAGTATGTAAAACCACTTCTGGCTCTTCCACCTGGAAGAGAAAACTGGCTGGATCCACCACACGATACTGTACAAAAAGATGGACTTTTACAATATTCTCATCACCGGTCAGCATGAGAGCCTCTTCTTCAACACTATCTGCACGTTCCGTTCGATAGCCTATCTCCGTACGTCGTACTGTGGCAACATCAACCACATCGTGCTCTTCAAAAGGAGTGGGAAGGCGATATCTCAAGCCCGGAGTGGTGGTGCGGACATGCCTGCCAAAACGTCGAACAACTCCCTGTTCTCCAGGGCCGACAATGTATAATCCTGAGACTGCCCATAACAAAATAAGTATGAGCAGGAGAATACCATAGACCTTTTTGTTTTCCCTGTTCACATACTTTTTCAGCGTTTTTAGTATCTCTTCAAAGTTCCAGTCAGCATTCTCAACTTTCCATTCCATTATAATACCTCTTTATAAAGAAGTATTTTATCATATTTTGCCCATCTTCTCAAATGCCCCTTACTCCACATATAAAAGTCAGTCGTCTCATAAAGGATGTCCCCTCTTTTTATTGTGTTTTAAATAAAACAGTGGACAATAGAACCATACTTTCCCGGGAGTTGTCATGAAATGAAGTTCAAAATCAACAAGTCAGTTATATTTTTACTTTTCATGTGTTGCAGCACTCTTCTTTTTTGCTGGACTGATCCCGACAGGGATTTAGAACGTCGGACCCTGATGGTAGATCCCACCATCGATGAGAAAGAACCTTTTTGTTATCTTGCAAAGTCAACCACCACCTTATCCCTACCCGGCACTGATGGAACGCAGGTTACTTTTGATGGATCCCTTTATACAGGAGCAGCTGAACTGGCCTTTTTTTATGGTAAACCTTTACAACCTCTTCTGGCACGCAACAGGGAGCTGACAGATGGATGGATACCCATTGTACAATACCAGTTTTCAGAAAAAGGAATAGAATACCACATTGAAGCCTTTTCTTATCCTCTGGATGGAGATATAGACCAGGCCATGATCAACTTTATTCAGGTTCGTATGACAAACAATACTGAAGAAACCACCCGTGGATATTTTTCTCCTGCTATTCGTTTCACAGGCATTGATCATCGATTCGAACATATGCGTCCTTATGATTACAATCCCGAATGGGAATATACAATGGATAACGGCTATCTGGCTCGTGAAGAAGAGTCCCTGTTTTTTTACCCTCCTACCGCAACTCTTAAAGTTGTTCCCGGTATCACATATGAAGAACCATACAGAGGATCTGACTTTCATCTGATAGATAGCTCCCCTCATGGTTTTGCTTTTTTTAACCCTGAGTTAGAACCCGGGGAATCAAACGTTTTACACTTCTTTTTCCCCCGAAAACCTGTCCCTCTGGAAGAAAAAGAACTTTTAAAAAAGATACAAAAACTGGATTATTCACAATACCGAAAAGAAACCCTTAACTACTGGAAAAATCTTTACCAGCAAGGGGCTGAACTCCACATACCAGAAGCAAAAGTCCAGGAGGCACATAAAGCCAGCCTGATGTACACCTGGCAGGGAATCTGGAGAAACGAAGATAAAGACTGGATACAGGGTGTAAATAAGCTTCAATACCGTGGTTTCTGGTTAAGAGATGGAGCATATATTTTACGCAACCATGATATATGGGGTCATAATGATCTGGTTCGTAAATTACTTCAAATATATCCTGATTATCAAAATGAAGAAGGATTATTTCTTTCCTGGGAAGGCCAATTAGACGGCTTCGGACAAGCCCTGTATACCCTCGCCCAACATGCACTTATAACGCGGGACAGAGAGTACGCCGCTGAGATCTATCCCCACTTTATAAAGGCAATGGAATGGTTATATAATACCCGTGAAGAAGATGAGATGAACTTGATGCCACCATCCAGTTCCGGAGACAATGAACTTATTGAAGGCCGTTATACCGGTCATAATCTCTGGGCACTGCTTGGTGTTCGTTCTGCCATCCGTCTCGCCTTATTTTTAGAAAAGGAAGAGGACGCTCAATACTTCAAAGAACAATATGAGGAATTTAAAACTGTTTTCAAGGAAAAATTGCGACTGAATACCGGAAAGGAGGGCGTCATTCCGCCTGGTATTGATACAGAAGGTGGACAGGACTGGGGCAATCTCATCGGTCTCTTTCCCACGGAAGTGCTCCATCCTGACGATCCTCGCATATACTCAACACTGCAGTATTTACGCCGGGAGAAATATCAGGAAGGGTGCATGACATATCTGGGAAACATACACCATTACCTGACAGTCAAAGCGACTCAAAATTTTTTAATGACACAACAACCTCAAGAGGTACTCAGGGACTTTTATTCTATTCTGGTCCATATGGGTTCCTGTCATGAAATGTTCGAATGGGAAGCTCAACCCTGGGGTGACAGAGACACTGCAGGCAACCTTCCACCTCACGGATGGGGAGCCGCCATGTTTAATCTTCTCCTGAGAAACATGCTTGTCCAGGAAAGGGGAGGAGATGGCGGTATCAACTGTCGCAACCTCCATATTTTTTCAGTTATATCACCGGAATGGGCACAGGAAGGTAAAAACATTTCCCTGCAAAACGCTGTGACAGACCTGGGCAGGATTAGCCAGAAGCTCACTTTCACATCAGAGGGAGCAACTCTTTCTTTTGAGAGTGATTTTCATACCAACCCGGCAGAAATCGTATTTACCGTTCCCTGTTTTGTTTCCCTCACCTCTTTTGAGACAGATGCACAAAAATCTGATAAAAAAGGAAACAATATTCATTTTTCACCGGATCTCACCCATGCAGAGTTCCAGTGGGAAATTGAAAGTCACCAACATACAAGTTTCAAAAAAGCATTACATGAGTACAGGCAAGAATACCGTCGGCGTTTTCAACAATATGTCAAGGAAGGGCATCCTCCCTTCAAAATATCTCCACCTCCCTTGAAAGATGACAGCCTGAGAAAAAAAGAATATAAAACAATGTATTACCCCTCAGGCAAAAGCATTGCCGTGGGAAAACCAGTTCAGGCAGGCAGCCCTATAGACGAGGCCTTTGCTCCTTCCATGGCAGTAAATGGAAAAATTTATGACCGTGTTAATTCCTTCTGGGCCGGGGGAGGTCTTCCTCAATGGCTAAAAATTGATTTAGAAGACACTCATCTCGTCAATAGCATCCATGTTTTCCCCTATTGGGATGGAGCAAGATACTATCAATACAATGTTGAGGTATCTGAAGATGGAAAGTTATGGAAAGAGGTGGCAGATATGAAAAACAACACTACACCCTCTTCCCCCCTGGGATTTAAGCATCAATTTGATCCTGTAGAAGCACAATATATTCGCATAAACATTTTGTATAACAGTGAAAACCACAATGCTCATCTGGTAGAAGTAAAGGTATTTGAAAAAACAGACGAAAAATAATAGAATTGTGATTCTATCGAATTTGAGAAAAGCACTCTTTTTTTCAGAAAATTTATGGTAAAATGGATACCAAGAATTAGAGTTCATAAATAAAATATATAAAATGCATAAAAATGTGATAAATTATAGGAGAGAAGACAAAGGGAAGATTTTAGACATGAATAAAAAATCGGGGTTTACCCTCCTTGAAATCATTGTAGTGGCGGCTTTGATATCGCTCTTGTCTGGTATAGCGGTTATATCCATCCGAACACTTTATGAAAGGGCCCAAATCAACACCACTCGTGCAGAAGTTGGCCAGATATCCAAAGCCCTCAGTTTTGCTCATCAGGATACGGGAATTTTCCCCAAGTTTCATGTACTGGAACAACCGGTCACTGTTCTGGAAGATGAAGACATCTTCCCCCCTGAAGCTCTGGAGAACATACATTATATTGGAATGGACTTAAGGCAGGCTGACATGAGGCGCATTCTGGAACGTTGGAATGGTCCTTATTGGGGGGTTTCTGTAAGAAGAAACAATCCTCCGGTTAATGTAGGTCCCGATGGACTCATAGGAACAGACGAGGATGAGATTCCCTATAATTTTCTTCTCCCCATAGATCCTTTTGGCAACCCATATGTTCTTTATCTTCTCACCTATGATCCCGACCATGAGCTGTCAGATGAACACGGAGTACGACCTATTCAGTCACCGAGTGAAGATCCTGATTTTATGTGCGCTGTTGTAAGTTATGGGCCAAGTGGATTGCCGGGAGGCGATCCCGATATTGAACGCCTGGATAATTCCACTGAAACCCGATATCAGGAAACTTTTGAAAGCTATCGGGCAGTACTTGATGAAGAATCCGATGATATTGTAATAAGTTTTTAAGAAGAATATAATACTCGCAGGAGTAATAACTTGAAAAGAAGCAAATTCCTGAAAAGAAAAAAAGCCTTTACTGCCGTTGAATTAACAATGGTTGCGGCAATAATAGCCATTCTTTCCTTACTGATTGTTCCGGTATTAAGAAGACGTACCGAAAAGGCACGGGTATCTGCCTGCCGAAGTGAGATGAAGTCGTTTGCCACCGCACAAACCCTTGCCCAGGCAGAAACCGGTCATTATTACCGTTTATTTGACCTTAACAGCAGACCAGAGTTTGACACGGATGATAACGATTACCTCCGGGAAGTTCCCCTGTATGACTGGAAAGGAAGGCGCTTTACCGATCAAGAGCGTCGCATCCTGGTCGATGACTGGGAAGGCCCGTATGTTGAGTTTGAAGAAACCGCTCCTGAAAAATGGATGTATCTCCAGGAGCTATTCGAACTGGCACCCTATTACTTTTTCACCCAGCCAGCTCATGAAACAGATGGAAATACCACGGGAGGCATTTACATTGACCCTCAGACCGCTCAGAATTTTGCCGAGGCAATGGTACCTCTTGACCCCTGGGGCAATCCCTATTTTTTCTTTGGCCCCGAATCAGGTGATGAAACAACCTACCATTCCAGTATTATCTGGTCTCTTGGACCCGACGGAATTGTAGGAGATAAAGATAATCCCATAGAAGTTATGGAAAATCCAGACAGTTACCGGAGAAATCCTGAAGAGGGTGGCCAGTTTGGTCAGGGTGACAGTCTTGATATATCTCACCAATTTTAGCGGGGAGGAAAAAAAGGTAATGAAATACGTAACAACTAAGATAAACAATGAAAAAAAAGCTTTCACTCTGGTCGAAGTACTGATAACTCTAATTATTCTGACTATTCTCACCATGATTTTAGTGCCCCGGTTAACTGAGCGCACCGAGCGTGCCAGGGTCACCGCTGCCGCCTCTGACATTCGAGCTTTAGAAAGAGCCCAGAGCAGTGTAGAAATAGATACCGGCTATTTTGTTCGATTATTTGTATTAAATGACAGCCGACGCGAAGAAAATGGAAATAACCAGGAAAACAATCTTTTTCAGTATCCCCCCACGATTGAGTATGCTATAGATCCTGAAACCGGTTTATTACTAGAGGTTGACCTATCGAACGAAACTATTTATGATTGGTATGGTCCTTATATTACATACGATAAAGTATGGGACGATCAATTTGACGAACAGGACAACCCCTATCGGCAAATTCCTCTTGACCCGTGGGGAATGCCTTATCTCTTATTCACCCATAGAGGGTTGGTTGAAGAACGGGGAGAGCCCCAGGGCTTTATAGAGGAAACCCA
Organism: Candidatus Sumerlaeota bacterium; assembly: GCA_003554345.1. GTDB lineage: Bacteria > Sumerlaeota > T1SED10-198M > T1SED10-198M > T1SED10-198M > T1SED10-198M. Next base: position 5,736 of record PWGE01000033.1, read on the forward strand.
CGATCAATTCAACCAAATGACTATTCTAAGCACGGGACCCGACCGGAGTCCGGGTGACCGTGAGGAAGATGATGATGAATACGGGGCTCCTGATTCAGACGATATTTATCGAAGCTTTTAGAGGAGATCTTTGAATGAAGCATACAAGAAAAAAAGGATTTACTTTGCCAGAATTACTGGCGGTGGTAGCTATAATTGCCATATTATCAGCTATTCTGGTACCCACCCTTTCCCAGCGCATTGACAAAGCCCGTACAGCTGCTGCTTTACAGGATATGAAAGAACTGGCTCAAGCTCAGGAAACCTGCTCGGCAATATTCGGATATTACGTGGCTTTAAGGGTGCTCAATGCCTATCCTGCTACCCGTGTAGGGGTTAGTCCCAGGCCGGATGGCGAAATTCAACAGTACAACAACACCTATCTCATTGACCCCAACCGGTCAGTTGACGACCAACTGGGCGATCAACGCACTCTGCAGGATCTTGCTGATACCTATCCCACAGCTATGGATTTCTGGGAAAAATGGCCAGGTCCATTTATAAACTTTCAACGCTTTCACGGTAAAGATGATGAAACGATTGACGCTCGATTTGACTCTCCCCTTGACCCATGGGGCTCTCCTTACCGCTTGTTTTCTCCCATAGGAATCACGGGTGATCCTCCAGAAGCCACGAATTATTCAATAGAAAGCTTTGATGATGCCCGGCTCACCACTACTGACGACTATTTCGGACGATATGCCATCGTTTCCTTTGGAAAAAATCGTGAGTTTGAAATAGATTCTTTTGAATCCACTGAAGGTATAGATGACCTGTTTTATACCTTTGGTCGTTATACCACCGAAACTGTATATAGACCCAGGTTTTAACAAATTGAAGATACCAAGGAGTCCATACATGATGAAAAAAATAAAAGCCTTTACCCTGTTAGAACTGGTCATTGTGGTCATGATTATCGGAATACTCAGTGCTGCCCTTTTACCTGTTCTCACCAACCAGGTATTAAAGGCGCGTATTGCAAGGACAAAGAATGATATTAGAGTGTTAGAAACAGCAATATCCCGTTTCAAAATTGATACCGGCGAATATCCTCCCAGCGGAAGTGATATTACTGATAACGTGGCCACGGGGAATGGATATCTTTCCCGTTTTCTGCGTCATGAGCCTCAGGCAATGGATGTCGATGTCGGTGTTCACGAAGACGATGACATTTATGAATTTATAATGCGCATTCAGGAATACTGGGACGGTCCTTATATTGAAGTGCCTCGTGAACAGCTGGACTTTGAGGGTTATCCAGATCAGACCGAAGGTATTGCCACTTCTCTTGATGAAACCGCGCGTTCTACCGGTCGGGGAGAACCAGCGGGAAGTGATCCTAATAACCAGCAAATCCTGGATGCCTTCAGAGAGCCCTTTCGTTACATCAATCATAACGATTATGAAGAATATATGGGAACAGAAAGAGATCCTGATGATCCTTTTGCCCAAACGGAAACCTATTATAATGCTCAGACCTTTCAGATTGTTTCAGGGGGACAGGATCTTATCAGTCTTCCTGCACCTGAAATAGGTCTGGACAAAGATGATATAACTAACTTTTAATAGCGTCGAAGATAGTAGAAAGTCCGTCTTCCACTCCAGGACTTTTCAGGTAAAATGATAAATGCTATAGGCGGCTTATATTCCCCTTTTCAATACGAAAAACACGTCCTCTTTCCCGCAGATACTCATCCAGTTTGATAGTGGTAAAAATAACCTGCATTTCCTCAGGCAGCGCATGAAGAAAAGCCTGCAGGCGATCAGCATCAAGTTCCGAACTAAAATCATCAATCAACAGAACAGGTAATTTTTGCGTCTTCTGGTAAATATAAGCCACGCTTGCCATTTTAAGAGCCAGCACCAGTGATTTTAACTGGCCCTGTGAAGCATAATGACGAACCGGCGCTTCATTTAAAACAAAAAGAATATCATCCAGGTGAGGGCCCCAGAGAGAAACACCCTGTTCTTTTTCTCTCTCCAGATATCGGATACCTATGTCACGTACTTTTCCCGGCTGAAAGAATTCAGAGAACCCTTTAAAAAGGTATGTATAGTCTATCTGTTCTTCTGATCCGAAAAGAGCGGCATATTGTTCTTTTACCAGAGGAAAAAACTCTTCCACATACTGTAATCGTAAGTTATACAGCTGAATAAGCCTTTCATAGAACTCTTCCTGATAAACACTCACCAGGTGGTTATCTCCATGTTCGTGAAACTCTTTAAGTACCCGGTTTTTTTCTCCCACGGCATGCCGATACTTCTGCCAGGCGAGTAAGTACTCTTCATCCAGTTGTGAAAAAAGGGCATCTACAAACTGACGACGACTGGAAGGGGGACCGCTTACCACTGATATTTCATCGGGTGAATAGATCACTATTTTTAATCTGCCAATATAATCATTCAAGCGCTCAAAACGATTTTGATTATATTTATAGATTTTTCCTTTTTTATTAGCCAGAATTTCCAGGAGAAAGTCGCCTTCCAGCGACTGAATATTTCCCTGACTTTTGAGATATGAGGCCCCAAAACGTATCAACTGTTCATCGCGTGCATTTTTAAACGACTTTCCAAAAGCAAGATAATAGATACTTTCCAGAAGAGCGCTTTTTCCCTGGGCATTTTTGCCCCAAATGACATTCCAGCCAGGAGAAAGATCCAGGGTCGCCTGTTGAATAATGCGAAAATTTTCAGCTTGAAAGGATTCTATTTTCATACTGCCGACAACCGGGGAAGAGTATAACTGGCCAGGAACAAGGTGTCAGCCAATTTTTCGTATAAGATTTGCTATTTCTACCACACTCATGGCTGCATCGAACCCTTTATTTCCAGCTTTAGTACCTGCTCGCTCTATTGCCTGTTCAATAGTATCGGTTGTCAATACCCCAAAAGAAATAGGGGAGTGATAATTGAGAGAGAGATTGGCAATACCCTTCGTCACCTCCGCAGCGATATAGTCAAAATGTGGAGTACTACCCCGGATTACTGCTCCCAGACAAAGATAAGCGTCATGTTTATCCTGTTCAAGAAGTTTGTTTAAGATCTGAGGTAACTCGAAAGCTCCGGGGGTCCAGTAAATATCAATATCCTTATCTAATGTACCCAGTCGTTTCAATGCATCCAGAGACCCTGATAATAACTTACCTGTTATAAACTCATTAAAGCGACTTACCACAATGGCCACTTTTAATCCACGAGCATCCAATTCTCCATGATGTTCTTTCATAATCAATCCCTCTTTATAATAACTTTTGTTGTTGTATATATTTATATCCCTGAAAGGCTGCTTTTGCCCCATCGGCTGCGGCAGTAACTATTTGTTTAAGAGGTGAGTCTGTAACATCACCGGCAGCATAAATGCCGGGCACAATGGTTTCCTGGCGGGAATTCACGCGAATATATCCATGTTCATCACAGGAAACCAGCTCTCTAAAAGGTTGAGAATAAGGGACAAACCCCACACATATAAAAACAGCAGAGACCTCAAGGCTTTTAGAATTACCTTCCCGGGCGTTTTCTATGATTAATTTTTCCACACTATTATCACCTTCAATAGAACGTGGCAGATAAGGAAGGACAAACTCTACATTTTCCAGACATGAAAGTTGTTTGACAAGAGCATACTCGCCTCTAAATTCATCCCGGCGGTGAATGACA
>PWGE01000155.1 GCA_003554345.1 Candidatus Sumerlaeota bacterium
ACCAGCCTCCTCCTCCAATAGCCCAAGTGCCCATTCCGATAAGAGAAAGATTTAAGTCACTGTTTCCAGGAAGACGCTTGTGCATGGTTTACACCCCTTTATTTTTTGGATTTGATTGATGCTTCTTTTTTTTGGTGCCGGGAAAGGTATCTTCTGTATAATGCCTTTGTCCAGAAAAAAATCATGTATAAAAAAGCCAGCGGGAAAAAGATCAACTTATAATGTTCATAAAGTCCAACAATCAGGGCAAAGAAAATTATTACCAGAACCAGAAACTGGAAAGGACGTTTTTGATGAAAGGAAATGGATTTTAGTCCGGGATAATGAATGTTGCTTACCATTAAATAAGAAGCAGCGATGATGATTAACGGTGAAATGGTGTATAAAAAATGCCAGTCCAGTTCATGGGCAAAAAGGTTAAAGGTGAGTACAATTACCGCAGCACCCGGTATAGGAAGACCCATGAAAACGGACTTTTCTTCCTTTTTAGCCTGCACATTATAGCGTGCTAATCTTAAGGCACCGCATAATACATAAAACGCTACCACACTGTGAGAAAGACGCGTGTCAAAATGCTCCATAGCCTGGTATATGATAAGAGCCGGTGCCAAACCAAAAGAAGTAATGTCTGCCAGAGAGTCGTAATTTAAACCAAACAAGCTTTCTGTACCGGTTAAGCGGGCAATTTTTCCATCTAAAGCATCAAAAATGGCGGCAATTCCTATAAACCAGCTGGCACGGACAACGGAACCACTGTCAATAATAATAAGGATTGCTAAAACACCTAAAACTATACTTGCAGATGTAAAGAGATTGGGAAGGATGTAAACTTTACGCATTCTTGTGGAATTTTAGGACCGGTGTTTGTCCACCCAGTATTTTGTTCCCGGGTTTGACAAGAACTGTTGCTTCTCCCGCGGGTAATAGAAGTTCTACCCGCGACCCAAACCGTATGAGCCCCAGGTCTTCACCCTTTTTTACGGGGGCTCCTTTTCTTTTAAAGTTCACTATCCGGCGGGCTATAATACCGGCAATCTGTTTCACCTTAACAGTGGTGTTTTCCCCTTCAATGGTGATAATGTTGTGTTCATTTTCGTCAGAAGACTTTTCATTGAGGGCGTTTATGAATTTTCCGTGATGATATTCTATGTCTTTGATTTTACCACTTAAGGGAGATTTAGTTACATGAACATTAAATATGGAGAGAAAAATGGTAACACTTATGCTTTCTCCCAGGTCCGAATCTTCCTTCTTCTGTACAGCGAGAACTTTTCCATCAGCAGGCGCTACAAAAAGGTCTGGCTCGGAAGGGATTATACGAATGGGATTTCTGAAAAAGAAAGCAAGGAAAGCTGCCAGTACCAGGAGTAAAAAACCTGCTATGGGAAATATCAGCAGGCAGAGAATGCCGATTACCAGTACCGGCAAAAAAAACTTCCAACCATCATCTGCAAGGGGGGAGTTGTTTCTTCTTTTCATTTTAATTGCTTGATTCCTTTATTTTTAACATGTTTATTATACAATCTTTTGAGCGTAAATCATTTATTTTGAAAATACCTGCATGAATAAGAAGCGACGTCCACTTTCCCCCTTTATGATGGAAGGGACTTTTTTTTATAAAAAAAAATGTTTCCTGTGTCCTTCCCGTACTTTTAAGCTGGTATACTCTCCGGGAAAGAAGGAATATCTTTTTTATGTGCCTCCTGCAGTGATAGATCTCAAGAGAGAAAAGTTGCATCTTTTTTTTAAGTACTGGGAAAGCCGTATCAAAAAGAAAAAAATGTCCCTTTGTTTGAAAAAAGAAGTTCGAAGACTCCTGGCTTCCCTTCGTCCGAGAGGTGATACTCCCCGGCAGGCATCTCATTATGATTTGAGACCTCAGGGAAAGTATCATGATCTTCAGCACCATTTTCAAAATGTGTGCCAGGCATTAGATCTTCCCGGTAATGAATACATTCGCCTGGGATGGAGCAAAAAGCCGGTTAAAAGCTACTGGGGGAAATATTTGCCGGCTATAGAAGGCATTATAATAAATCGTTTTCTTGACTCATCTCGTTGTCCTCCCTATATCCTGGAATATATTCTTTATCATGAATTATTGCATCATCTTATTAAACCGGACTTTGAAGAGGCTCATTACAGGCACTCAAGTTTGTTTCGATATTATATGAGAAAATTTCCTGATGAGCGCCGGATTCGAAAGGAGCTGAAAGAATTAGCGTCCTTATTATCCAGGAAATATAAAACGGTTTGCCCATGAAACGGTTTTTGCTCTTCGCTCGCGACAGTTTTTTCTTGTTATCAATTTCCGGTGTGGTTTTTGCCCTTTTTGTTTTGGTGGGTTATTTGAGTGTCCATTTTTTCATACAGAGACCAACCGTCAATCTTCCCTATTTACATCGCACTTCTCTTATCGAATCTATGAAGAGTCTGGAAGAAATGGATCTCAGTGGTAGAGTTGTGGAGTACCGCTTTGATAGTGAAATACCGCGGGGGTATGTAGTGGAACAGTATCCTGTAGCAGGTACCACCGTGAAAGTGGATACGACGGTCCAGCTGGTTGTCTCGCGAGGACCTGAAAAAGTGGAAGTGCCGCGCGTGGAAAGAATGGAATTGAAAAGAGCGCGTATTGTTCTGCAGGATGCTTTTTTAAATATGGGGGATATTACCTATCTTCATTCCGATAGTGTTCCGGAAGGCTATATTATTCGCCAGTCTATTGAGTCAGAGGCTATGGTTCCCCAGGAGACAGATGTCGATCTGTTGGTGAGTGCCGGAGAAAAAACCAGGATTTTACGGGTGCCGGACCTGGAAGGCAAACATCTTCAGGAAGCCCAGGAAATCATTGAGGAGATGAATCTTATTCTTGACCGCGTCGAATATCTGCAGACAGATGAATACTCTTCACAGACAGTTATTGCCCAGTCTCCGGATCCTCTTTCTTCTATTTCTGAATACTCTGAAGTCTCTCTTACTATAGCAGTTCCTCCAAGTCCTTATCAGCTTCCTGAGACTCCCTACAGATGATATGTAAATTGATTGATGAACATATCTTGATAAGATAGTAAAACCAGCAATATTGAAAGGAGTACAGAATTATGATGCGAAAAATATCTGTACTGGTAATGTGTCTCTTTGTATCATTGGTAATGGCAGAAAGCCATGAGCTTTTTACCCTTAACTGGGGCGAGGAAAGAGATGAAGTCACTCTGACTGACAGACAGGAGAGTGATATCATGGGGGCCGTATCCTTTACCATCGGAGAAGATGGTATGATTTACGTTCCTGAAGCCCTGCGCGAGGAGATCCTGGTCTATGACAGGGACGGTGAATTTAAGAAAGCTATTCCCCTTCAAACCCGAATTAATCAACTGGCAGTGGATTCTTCAGGATATATCTTTACACGCTCTGATAGAGGGATAGTATCGGTTTACTCGCAGGAGAGAAAGTCGAAAGACGGGAACCTGGTAGAGCAGTATCAACTGGAATATTCACCGGATCTGATTGAAGGCTACGGACAGGAAATTCACTTAGAAGGTTCTGAAACTGATGCAGTGCGCGATGTGGGTGTTCATATGCTTGATGGATTTACAAAACCGGTATTTACTCTTGATAAAAGTGGAAGTCAGGTGCGGACTGAGCAAGCCGACTCCGGTGTTCGTAAACGGGGACGTCCCGGTAGTGATGGAAAGCAGTATCGCAGTTATTGGCAGGATGACCAAACCGGTGTGGTAGAAATATACGACCAATCAGCGACTTTAATGCGTGAGTTTGAAGTGCCTCTTAAAGATGAAGGGCGTCTGGGGGTTTTTCTCTTTAAAGGAGTGGATGAAGATGGCAATATTTTTCTTGAAAGAGAACGTATTGTTGACCGGCAGGCGCATCTGGAAATAGTAGTGGTTAATAGTGAAGGAGAAATACTGGAGACTTTAGAAATACCCAATGACTATTATTCTACTGTTTACAAGAAAACCCATTTACACGACGGGAAAATCTATCAAATGCAGACAACCCGCCGGGGCATTCAATTTTCAGCATGGGAGGTGCTTCAATGAAAAAACATATCCTTTTTATAACTGTTGTATTCCTTTTTTCTCTGGTGTTAACAGGTGCTTATCCCTATACAGAGGAACCGATGAGCCGCAGCAATATATTGAGCCGTGCACATCTTTTCTGGCAACTGCACTGGTACTGCAGTGAAGAAAACGCCTACGGTACCGAGATTGACGGGGGAGAATCTCCCTATGGTACCGACTACGGTTGGAAGGATACTATGCCCTATTGCTGGGGTGGAAACGATGATGTGTATGTTTTTCTGGAAAAAATGACTGATGGTCTGGGAGCGGGAGATAGAGATACTTCTTCTTCGAGTCCCTTCTATGGGGGTCATGTAGGAAGTGTGGACTGCAGTGGTTATGTGTCCCAGGTCTGGAGAAGTGGGCGTTATACAACCAGGACATTTCCCAATATAACCGAGGATGTGGGATGGGAAAATCTGGCACCTGGTGATGCTATTAACCGCCCCGGTCATATACGCCTGAATGTTCAATATCCTACCAGTGACGGTTCAATTCTCGTCTATGAATCGACAGGTTATGGCTGGCAGATGCAGTATCGGACACTTGCTTACGATGGTGATTATGAGGGAGTAAGATATGATTACGTTTCTGAACGTCCTTCTCTTATTTCTCTGCAGCAGAGCAGTTCAGACGGCGTTGAAGTAAAATGGTACGGAGATATTGGTACCGGTCACGACGATCCCGACAGCGGTTTTTCCATATATTATAAGGTGCCCGGTGGTGATTGGAACCAGGCTCACAGCCTCCTTGATGGTCACGTAACATCTGCAGAAGTCAACAACCTGGAAGCCAACCAGCTTTATTATTTTGAAGTGAGAGCCCATAAACCGGGGGGGGGTGTTACTACTCATTCTAATATCGTGCCGGTTGTGCTGGAGGATGGACCTTTTCACAAGTCTGCTGTCAGCCCTGTTTTACTGGTTGATGGATATGAGCGCTATCTTCGTGATGAGTCTACCGAACAGCATGCATTGTTGACCCACTATGGAGAAGCTCTGGACAACGCAAATGCCTCGTTCGATATGGTAGACAACGTCATGATCAGCCGTGAACTGGTATGCCTGCAGGATTATGAAACGGTTATATGGATGCATGGAATGGAATCTACAGCAGATAACACCTTTAATCATATTGAAATGGATGCTGCTATCCGGTTTCTGGAAAATGGTGGAAATCTTTTTGTGAGTGGTTCGGAAATTGGCTGGGATATGGTGCAAAATGAACCTGAGATAGACAACCTGGGAGCAGTCCATCAGGAAAAGTACCGCAGTTTCAGCGGTTTCTATAACGACTATCTCAAAGCAGAATATATCGGTGACGGCGTCGATGGTAACGGCTACCAGGCAACCGGAATGGATGGCACTATCTTTGAAGGTATTGACTTTTCCTTTGATGATGGAACTCAGGGCACTTTTAATGCCAGATGGGCGGACCGGATAGATTCGTATGGTGATGGAGTCCTTAATCTTCAATATGATTCCGGACATTACGGCGGTATTCAATATGAAGGCTTTTTTGGTGACTCCAACAAAGAAGGAAAACTGGTATATTCGGCAATTCCTTTTGAAACCATCTATCCTCAATCGGATGCCGACCAGGTAATGGAGCGGGTACTGGAGTTTTTTGAAACGGAACCAGTCTCCCTGCCTTTTGAGGATGATTTTAGCGATAATAACTACGCTCCGTATCATTTACGGGTTGAGCCTCCATCTTCCCATCCGGATAATCATGCTTTTGAGCGAGACTTTGATTACTTGCAGTTGCCTGACCCTGACCTTGAGGTCCCGGAAGATGGGAATCAGAGGGCTTTGAAAATGGAGGCCAATGCCTATGACGGTGAAGTCCAATGGGTTAAAGCAGAAGTAGGAGATACAAGCTGGAATGATTACAGCGTGGAATGGTGGCAGAACAACTGGATAGATCCTGATCAAACATCCGCCACCACAGAGTTTGCCGGTATCGGTGTCCGTACTAATGGTTTCGACAGTGGATACTATTTTCTGGTGCGCACCAATGTCAGTGACGTATGGGGTTCGTACGTAAATGTCTTTCGTAGTTTCCCCGGAGTGGTGTCTCCCCAGCATCAAGAAGAGACCTCTGCAGATAATATAGAAAGAATCTTCTTCCTGCGTGGTTCTAATGAGAGCTGGGAGGATTCTCCCGAGGTAAATATTAATCCCGACCCGGATGGCGACCCCATAGGGGTTACCAATCAGTGGGTCCATTATAAGGTAGAGGTGCAGAAAGACGAAATTTCATTCTACATAAATGATATGGATCAACCGGTCTGGAGCAAGCAGGATCCTGAACCTCATGAAAGCGGTAAGGTGATGTTCCTGCATGAAAGTCCCTGGGCAGGTACCACGGATGGTCATGATAAAGTGTTGTCTCTCTATGAAAACATTCGAATTACCCCTGATAAAACCTGGATACAGGACTGGAACTTGTTCTACTGAGAGATGGTTCTGTCAGAAGAAAGTTACTGTGAAATAATGCAGTAAGGCGATTAAAAAGATAAGAAAAGTTAAAGCCGGAAGCCGCTACGCAAGTGGTTTCCGGCTTTTTTATATGAACCGGATAATATGGTTTTTTTACGGGCTTTTGTATATATTGTGGAATTTTGCCAGGATGAACTGAGCACAAGTGCGTTATTTCAGCTTGATTTCATCACATACTTCCCTGAAAATAAACCCTGGAAAAGATGTTTTACATCAATGATACGGAGATGAAATCAAGATAAGTCCAGAAAGAATAAGAAACCAGATAATTTGCATCGATGTTCAGGATAATGAGGATAAAGACCTCAGAAAAAATCACAAGAGAAAGATTTTGAGGAAAAACAATGTGAAAAATAAAGAGAACCATGAGTTAAATATGCACTTTTCCCGGGAGCGCCGATCCCCGATTTACAGTCCGCCTCTGGCGGAATCGGCATCTTATTTTCATGATTGGTGGCGCCAACTGCTGGGGGCTGACGAAGAACGTAGCAAATTGACTCTATGGCAATCTAGAAATCCCCGTTTTTTCGGTATCCAATTTTTTGAAAATTGTCTTTTTCAACAGCTCCGCTGAGTTGACGTGAGGAGCTCCTCTGAAAATAGAACTATTAGGGTCTGTCTGATTCCGTGATCCTATATCTCCTATTGCTCTTATTGGTCCTATCAGTCATGTATTATTTTCATCATTGGTGGCGCTAACACCTGAGTTGGCGTGCAGAACTCCTCTGAAAATAACTTTAGCAGTCAGAAATCAGCTGGAAAATTACCTTTCTCTGACAAAGAAAACTGACTGATTTATCCGACCAGTTTTATTGTATTCTTGTCCATACTGTCCATGACAGTCCATGTAAGTCCACTTGTTTTCCTCATTTATGAAAAAGCCGCTTTTTATATAACCCGAATTTGACAGCTGTGCAAAAGAAGTGACGGTGAAATGGTTATACACAGTGAGTGGTATGAAAGGTACCACTATACTTCTGAGTGGGTTGTATCCTACTTTTCTCCGAATGCATCTGAATTATTCTGGTTGTCTCGCAGAGAAAAACAGAGCATTTGAGATATCAAAAGGACCCTTTTCGTAGAAAGTTGACGATAAGCTCACGCACATAGGGATGATTCATCATAAAAGTGTGTCCTGCTTTAACGGCTTTCCAGTCCCTTATGCCTTTCACGCGCGTGCTGTTGAGGCTTACCACTCCGTCATTGGGTTGAGGAAGAATCCACCGGGTGAAAAGAAGGTGATTGCGTATTCCCGCGATAACAGCTGTTTCGTGGTTTATAGTTTGCGGTAATCGGGCAGGATAACTGTGCTTATCAGTGCCCAGTCGGGGTCCGTGTGGTCCCAGCACCAGATTGAAAAAACGTGGCAAATATGTATTGAACCAGTCCGCCACTTCACTTCCCTTATTGGGAGGACCAAGCATCACAATGCGATGCACATGTGGCAGCAAATCATGGGCTTCACAATAGCGGGCGAGTATCCCACCCATAGAATGGGTTACCAGATGAAGTTTTCCTTCTTCAGGACTCTCTTGATACCAGTCATTCAGGAAATCATTCAGTTTTCTGGCTGCTTCTTGAATGGTTTGCCGGCGGGAACTATACCCGAATCGTCTTGTTGCAAAATTATGGCGGGTAAGATACCTGCTTACACGAAACATGGAGCAGGAAGTGCGACCCAATCCGTGTATGAGGACAACTCGTGAGTTCATATTCGATATCATCCATTATATCATAAACAATAATAAAAAAGTTGCGATTGCTTCGTTGAGGGTTGAAAAAAGATTTGCTCAATATGCTGAAGCAAGTGTATAATAAATTCAAAGGGTGGTAAATTGTTAAAGGAGACCGACAATGAAAACGTTCAGAAATTTTGTTGCTTTTTCGGTTGCAGCATTGTTTATTCTAACTTTTTTGCCTCTTACAGGGCAGGAGTTTATAAACCATGAAGCCCGGAGGCAGGAAAGACTTCGTGAATTCTCGGAAAAAATGAGCCGTCAATGGCATGAAAACAGGGCGGAGGCAGAAGAGCGAGCAAAAAAACAGGGTATTCCTGTTCGTGAAGTATTACCGGATGGAACCGTAATAGAGCTTCAGCGATACTGGAATAATATTCCTCTTTACTATACTACCCAGAACCTTGAAGCTGCAGAAACCATTGCTGCTGATAAAGTCTGGGAAGAAGGTGGAGCAGGACTGTCTCTATCAGGGTCCACAGAAACCCTCGGTATCTGGGACGAAGGAAAGGTTCGCACGAGCCACCAGGAATTCGGAGAGCGGGTAACCTGGAAAGATGATGCAGCCCTGAGTGATCATGCTACCCATGTCGCTGGCACCATGATTGCCGCCGGCGTGGAGGATAATGCTCGGGGGATGTCTTATGAAGCTCTTCTTCATGCCTATGACTGGGAAAATGATTTAGGTGAAATGGCTGATGAAGCAGGAGATGGCATGCGAATCTCTAATCATTCCTATGCTTTTTCAACCGGCTGGATACAAGGTTATGCTGGTCACGATTGGGCCTGGTTTGGCAATACTGATATCAGTGAAACCGAGGATTTTGCTTTTGGTTATTATCATGAACCTACTGCTGAGTGGGATGAATTGGTGTATAATTCTGTCTACTATTTGCCGGTAGTAGCGGCTGGAAATGAAAGGGGAAGAGGGCCTGACGAGCAACCCGTAGAACACTATGTTGCTCATGAAGATGATACTGCCACTACTGAGCGTGATATTGATGGCGGACCGGATGGCTATAATAGTATTTCCTATTTTAACCTGGCTAAGAATGTTCTTTCCGTTGGGTCAGTTAAAGGTATCGCGGGTGGTTATACCTCTCCTGGTGA
>PWGE01000222.1 GCA_003554345.1 Candidatus Sumerlaeota bacterium
CAGGCGTATAGAACTTGTAAGCAATATTTTTCTGTTTTCTTAGTTGTTCTTCTTTTTCTGAATTCTTAAGGTATTTCTATTTTCAGAGGAATTATTCATGTCAGCACGAGTGCTAACGCAACCAATGATGAATCCGCCATAGACGGACTGTAAGTCGGGAATCGGCGATTCCGGGAAAGCCCGCAATTATATCCATCACCATTATTGTAAATATCCCGAGGTAGAGACGCAATATTTTGCGTCTCAAAAAGGTTGTATTTTCAGATAAGAATATACCACGAAAAAAAGATACTATTCTGTTTCCAGGATCTGCTAACATTATCTTTTCTGGCATCCTGTTTCATCCTGTCCATCATGTTAAATCTCTTTTCCTGGTCTGCTCTTTTTCTGGAGTCTTTATCCTGGAAATCCTGTACATCGATGCAAATTTTCTGTATTCTTAATCTTTTAGTTCTTATCCTGTTTCACCCTGCAAATCCTGTTTAATCTTTTCTTTTCTGAATGTTTTCTTTCTTTTCCCGGGTTTTATTTTCAGAGGAGTTTCATTCTCAAGCCTTCTTTCTAAAATGGTCATCAAAATGGAACAGATTTTTCCATAAATAATTTTTATTGGAAATACTTCAATTCGTTGAATATGTCGAATAGACAACGGTCAATGTACATTCAAACTGCTTTTTCTTGACTTTTTTGATCTATGAGATACCATTACAGGGCATGAAGAAACTCAGTATTATACTCCCCGTCTTCAATGAAGAAGCGAGTATAGAATTAATCCTTAAAGATATTAAGAATATTATTGAAAGAAATAATATTGATAGCCAGATAATAGTTGTTGACGACGGAAGCTCCGACCGTACTCCAGATATACTTTCAGAGCAGGATAATATTAAAATTATCTCCAACAAAAGAAATAAAGGTTACGGGCACTCTTTAAAAAAGGGCTTACTGGCAGCCAAACATGAATGGGTCGCTATTTGCGATGCGGATGGAACATATCCTGTTCAGGAATTTGAAAACATGTTTCAGTATATGGACAGGGCGGATATGATAGTCGGTTCCAGAACAGGGCAAAAAGTAGCAATTCCCTGGATACGACGGCCCGCAAAATGGTTCCTCAATAAGTTGGCTAATTATCTCGTAGAATACAAAATTCCTGATCTCAATTCAGGGATGCGTCTGTTTCGAAAAAAATGCGCCATGCAGTTTTTTAACATATATCCCGAGGGATTTTCCTTCACTACCACCATCACCATGGCTTTTATCAGCAAAGACCTCGAAGTCATTTTTCATCGCATCAATTATTATCCACGCCGCGGTAAATCCAAAATCGTTCCCTGGCGGGACATGCAAAACTTTCTGGTGACAATTGTACGGACGATTCTTTACTTCAACCCTCTCAAGGTGTTTTTGCCTCTTTGCATGGCATTCTTTCTCCTTGCCTGCCTTGTACTGGTAGGAAGCTGGTATTTTGAAGGACAGATTCGTGACGCCACTATTATTATATTGCTTATGACCTCTTTTCAAGCTGCCGCTATGGGCTTCCTGGCTGATCTCATCAACCGAAAAAGCGACCGTCTGTAGCCCCGGCGACATTATTCTGTATTCAAGTAACCTTATCAACATTTTCTATGCTTTCACAATTGCCAGTTCTCATTGCTGTATATCATAACTTTTATAGATGAGATCTATTAATTTTTTCTCTGATATTCAACCCGATAGCTGAAAAAAAAGCCCTATTCAAGGGAAAAAAGATAGATTGTTTTACATTGCAGACGATAAAAGCAGGTGAAAGTATTGGGGGAACGAGCATTAAATAAAGCCGTTTCATATATGTACCAAACACAACATTTTGATATATCCCCCACTTCCCTTTTCTTCCCTATTTTATATAAAGAATTACGCTGGTACGGCATGGTATATATGTATTATTGTATAATTTGACCCTTATACTTGACAAGCGTGATTTATTAAACTATAATATTTTTAGACCGATTTAATTAAGAGTAAATAAAAAGGAGGCAAATCATGAAGGTCATGAAGTATTTACTGATTATGGTTTTAAGTTTTTTTTTATTCTTCCTGTTTGGAGAACCTTTTGACGTTACCTGGGAAGAAATTGGCGAGGGAGACGGAAATTTTTTTGGTGAGGCCGGAGCAGAAGCTGACAAACTTTTTACGGCGGTTGACGATAATTATTTATATTTTCAGGCCAAAAATGAAAGTGCAGGTGAATGGTTGACATGGGCATTTATTATTGATACCAGAGATGGGGGTGGAACCGGATGCCCACAGGGTTATCAAGTTGGTTTTGGCCATGAAAACCCACCTGATTTTGCCATGATTGGAGATTTTGATGGAAACTGGGGTGAGTTAAGAGTCTGGGATCCAGAAAATTCAGAATGGGCTGGTGGTGGGACTAATCTTCCGGACAATTATTACGTTTCTAGTGATCAGACAGTGGTAGAAGTTCGGTTTCCACGAGGAGAGATAAACAGACCCAATGCTGTGCACATTCAATATTATATTACAGGAGACAACTCAAGTCAACACGCCTCTTTTGATAGCATTCCAGCTGACGAGGTAGCAGGAAGCTGGGACGATTATACTGAACTCTCTAATTATATTTCTGTTTACATGCCTTTTGGCGACCCTTTTGATGTGGTTTGGAATGAAAAAGAGTCAGGTGATGGCAATAGCTTCATTGGAGATGCTATTGCAGACAGGCTCTATACTTCAGTTGATGATGACTATCTCTATTTTCGTGCTACTCATCTAAATATAGCTGACTGGAAAACCCCTGGAATGGTTTGGGCATTCCTCCTTAATACAGCTGCAGGCGGAGGTTCTTCGTGTCCATGGGGCAGAGAAATCTATTTTGATCATCCCGAAAATCCCAATCACCTTATGATTGGTCATTTTGGAAGCGATATTGGACAGTTTATTTCCTGGGATGGAACTCAATGGACTGGTTACGAAGTACAACGTGATGGGGATTATTATATGGCTGAAGACCGATCAGAAGTACAGGTTCGATTTGACAAAACAGAAATAGGCGAACCCGCTACTATAGATGTTCAGTATTATATCTCCGGGAATAATGATGATCATGGCTGTTTTGATAGTATTCCTTCTGACGAACTAGCCGAAGGCTGGAATCCTCCGGCAAGCACTTCTAATCTATCGAATTATGTTCAAAATGTCAGCCGCATTAAGGATTGGATTCTTCACTAACAGAAAACTTTTCAGAGGAATAAAACAGCGCTAAACATTTACTGAGAAAATAGTTGACAGAGAACCCGGAGGTACAGTGAGCCAAAGACTGCTTGTTGTGTTTTCTCCGGGTTCTTTTTTTTTACAGTCCAGAAAAATATTCACGTAGCATGTGTATTTCCAGTTTTTGCAGGCCTTATCTTAAATATTATATCAGGTGTACCCTTAAACATATGACCCAATTCAGTCTCTGCCATTTTAAGCGGTGAAGTCGATAAAAACAGTCAAACCCCATTCTTATGCCGTTAGTTGCAGAAAAATTACAAGGACTCTGGTAAAAAAAGCCTCTACGTATAATTTTTGATGTCCATCCGCAATATGTTATTATGATTTGAGATATACAAACAAAGAATTCTGGTAACAATAGAATAATAAAATTAACATGAGAGGATAGCTCAGATAATAGTTTCTTAAATTATCGAAAAACCCACTGCATTTATAAAACTTTTGATTTGAAAAATATTTCATTTCAAATAATTATTAAATGTGATATAATAATAATGGTTGGAACGTATCAAAAGAGGGTTTTGAAGTATGAATTTCTTTGAGAAAGTGGTTTCTCGAGAAGGGGTGGAAATATATTCTGCACCCCACTCTCGTGAAAAAGCTCTGTACAAGCTCTCTTTATTACTCAAAAAGCAGGTAAGCGACGAAGAAGCTACCTGTCGTCAAGTTTATGATGGTGCCATAGAAAGGGAGCATATAGGGTCAACCGCCGTAGGTCATGGGGTTGCTTATTCTCATTATAATTGCGAGAGTTTAAAAAGATTGTATGCCGTTGTCGGTATTTTCCCAGATGGCATTGTAGCCTGGGAAAGCCCTGATGATAAACCCATTCATATTCTCTTTTTAATTGCCTCACCTGATAAAGAGTCCTGCCGCTATTTTGCGTTTATTACACATATTTCCCGTATGTTACGCTCTAACCGTCTTATTACTGAAATGAAAAACAGCAACAATCCTGATCATATCTATGACTTCCTTCTCCAATGGGAAAGAAAACATGGCACTCAATTATATGTTTGTCAAAAATAGTAGTTTTTGAAGGAAGACGGGATGGTAAAAAACATTATTTTTGACCTGGGAAATGTTCTTTTCCATCTTAATTTCTCTGCCACGTTCCGTTATCTTAAAGCACATGTATCAGCAGAAAAAGATGTTGAACATATTTTTCAGGAAGTTATAAGGGGCAAAGAGTTTGATCTCTTTAATCGTGGCAAAATTACCCGCCAGGAATTTTTCCGGTATGTTCGTCAGTTTTTGGACAAAGTCATTGATGAAGAAGACTTCTGGCGAGGTTATTCCGATATTTTCATTCCCAATCGACGCCTGATACAGACTATTCCTTCCCTGAAGGAACACTTTCATCTTTTTATTCTCTCCAATACTGATGTTGCCCACATGGAATATCTTTTTCACAAATATCCTCACTTTTTCAAGCTCTTTAATGACGCTGTCTACTCTTATGAAGCAGGGGCCATGAAACCAGAACGACAAATATTCAAATTCCTCCTCCATAAAACAGGGATTACCGCCTCTTCTTCCCTTTTTATTGATGACCTGTCACATAATATTGAGGTGGCTCAGGAAATGGGCTTCCGGACTTTTCACTTCTCGAACAACACAGATGAGCTCCTCCATTATATAGAAGAGTTGAAAAACCCAGCAGGAAAACAACATTGAAGGCATTCCGTGTTTTTAAAAATAAGCTCCTCGTCAGAAAAATCAGGTTTTTTTTCAACGCTATTATTCTCCTCTTTCTTTTTTTTATTATCATTCTTCATAGTGTAGGACTCCGGCATTTTTTCCATTCACCGGTAAACCTCATGAATATGGTAATGACATATCGGGAACTGTATCACATTCGCTATGCTCTTGAACGCTATTATGACGACCATGAGGACTATCCTTCGGATCGCGATTTCAAAAATTACCTTTATGACCTGGACGTCCAGAAAAGAATCTCTTTAAGAACTGATAGATGGGGAAATCAATACAGGTATTTGCCCGATATTTATGATGATAAAGTGGTTCTGGTCAGCAAAGGACCAGACGGTATTGTGGGAACAAAGGATGATATAAGACTAATCTGGCAAAAATGAGGCAACAATGAAAAAAAAACAGCCTAAACTCATTGATACTTTTCAATACCGGTACCTTTTCCAGATTCTTTTCCTCTTTACTTTCTTTTTGATTATAACAGTCTTCCTGACTATTGCCTTCACCCTGATTGTTTTCCACTGGGAATTTTTTCTTTCGAGGTACTGGCTATGGACCTGGGTCTACTGTCTGCTGCTCGCATTCCTGCTGGGATTATTGTTTTTCCGCTGGATATTCCGTTATTCTTTACGAATTGTCCTGCCAATTCATCAATTGAAGAGCTCTTTATCCCGCTTGCTGGCAGGGAATACTGAACAAACTCTCAAGGTTGAAAAAAGGATGGAATGGGCTGAACTTCTCAGGTTATACAATAAAGTGTTAAAAAAAATCAATGCTGATATGTCTTTATATCATGAGACACTTCTGGATACTATCAAAGAGTTAGACGTAATGAAAGAGCTCATTACCCAATTACCACCCTGTGCCCAGAAAACAAAACTGCTCGAACGCGTCAAACAATTGCAACAATCCTGCTTACTTGAAAATAAAGAATGAAACACATTTTCGGACCTGTACCATCTCGCCGACTGGGCAATTCTCTGGGAATAGACGTTGTTCCTTCTAAAACATGCACTTTGAACTGTATATATTGTGAATGTGGCATAACCAATCATTCCCCAGACACTCCAGCTTCTTACTTCTCCCTTTCCTCTGTAAGGCACCAGTTGCAAGAGGCATTAGCTTCCATACCTGATGGATCATTGGATTATATTACTTTTTCCGGCAGCGGAGAACCTACTCTTAACAAGAACCTGGGAGAAATCATACAATGGGTAGTTCAACACCGGCAGGAAAAAGTCGCTGTTATTACCAACTCCACCCTTTTGTATCAGGAAAACGTTCGCGAGGCATTAAAAAATGCTCACCTTATAATGCCTACCCTTTGCACCACCAATGCCAGCACTTTTTCAAAAATCCATCGTCCCGTTTCTGACAGGATAACCGTAGAAAAGGTCATGGAAGGTATAAGACTTTTCAGCAAATCTTATGAAGGAGAAATACATATAGAAATATTTTTTGTCCCTGGTTTAAATGATACAAGTACCGAAATAAAAAATCTCATACGATTTTTAAAAACCATTTCCTTCCAAAAAATTTATTTAAACACCGCCAACAGACCCGGGACAGAACCTGAGGTAAAGAAAATGACCCACTCCAGGTTACTTGATCTAAAGCAGGCTTTCCCTTCAGACTGGATTGTAGAAACATCGGGAGATTATTTCACAAAAAAAGATAAAACCATACAATATGCATGGAAAAGCTTGAAGGAAATGTTACTCCGACGTCCTGTCGCCCTATCAGAACTATCAAAGATGACCGGATTGGATGATACCCAACTTTTACAGGAATTGCAAAAACTGGCGCACACCAATAAATTATCCTTGAAAAAATACCAACAAAATGGTTTTTATTTCCTTCGCTTCTTCCATCAACAGGATGCCAATGAACGCTATTTTTCAGGTTGAATTGAAAAGAATATACAGGCAACTTCGAAGCCACCAGAAAAATATCATTCAAGATGTCTCTTTCCATGCTTCACCGGGATCCGTCATTGATATCACAGGAACCTCCGGCAGTGGAAAAACCACCCTTCTACTGGCACTCAATTTACAGGTACCTTTTGAAGGCTTTATTCGTTTCGGGGACAAAAAACATGATGCCTTTTCTCCACCCTACTGGAGAGCCACCATTTCTTATCTTCCTTCCAAAATCCAGCCGGTTTCACAGTCCATAAAGTCATTTTTGCTGTATCCTTTTTCTTTTCGTATTCATAGAGAAAAAAAAACGCCCTCAATCCCCACCATTCTTTCTCTGATGAAAGAGTTAGCCTGTCCCCTTTCCCTGGACGAAAATATACAGGAAGTGTCGCTGGGACAACAGTATCGCCTGAGTTTTCTACGTCTTTATCTTTTGCAACCATCAGTCTATTTGCTTGACGAACCCTTTGCCAATCTTGATCCTGAGAATATGAAAAGATTACATGGCATCCTTCAAAGAGAAGCAGAGAAAGGAAAAATCGTCATCAGGGGGATGCATACTACTTCAGAATATCCTGCTCATCAGACATTTGATATCAAAGAAGGAAAGTTTTTGACACAAAAGGACAACATCAATGTACATTGAAATCCCATTCTGGCGCCTCCTCATGCTGGCAATTCCCCTGGCATTCACTCTTTTTCTTTTATATCTTATAAAAGTAAAATTTATCAGAGCTTACTGGATCGCCTCACTACGTGCCGTTATCCAGCTCATCATACTGGGCTGGATATTCGCCTATATGTTTTATTATGAGAATATCTGGATATCAGTTGGTTTTCTTCTTGTTCTTTTTCTTTTCGCCTCATGGCACCTGATTTCGATGTTTTACCATGTTCCCAGGGTAAAAGGACCGGTCTGTATCTCCCTGGGCATGGTGGGTTTTCTCATGCTTTTCTTCCTGCTCGGGGGTATTATTCATATTGAACCATGGTATAATATACAGTATCTATTACCGTTAGCGGGGATGGTTTTAGGAAATACAATGAACTCAGTCGCTCTTTCCAGCGAACGTTTCGTTTCTGAGCTGGAGGGAAATACTCTTACCATAGAGAGCCATCTTGCCCTGGGAGCAACTTCTTATGAAGCAGTAGCACCTTACATTCGCTCGGCTCTCTTTGCCAGTCTTTTGCCTGTCATTAATCGTACAGCCACCGTGGGAGTGGTCTCTATTCCCGGCATAATGAGCGGACAGATAATTGCGGGAATCGATCCCTTTCAGGCAGCAAAATATCAAATAGCCATAATGATTTGCATTCTGACTGCAGATACTTTAGGAGCCATATTATCGGTATTCCTCATCTACCGTAATTATTTCGGAAGAAAAATTCCTTTAAAATACAAGGATGCCCGAACAAGAACATTCAAGGACACTGCTGATACAAATGAATAGAAAAAAATTAAAAATTGGCATTGGGTTTACGGCCCTGCTAGTAATATGGGCTGTTTCAATGTATGGGCTCTATTTGCGAGAAAAAGGGTATTTCATAGAAGCAGAAGAAATCAGACAATACCGGAGTTTTATTGACTTTGAACTGCCCACCCAGCTGAATCAATACTATAAAATTTCAGTGCTGGATAATACAGTGGGTTATTATTACACCCGCTTAGAACCTCATGAAGAAGATTATTATTACAATAAACACCAGGAACTGATGTTCATGCTCTCTGATTTAGGTGAAATGCCGTTGTACTTTAACATGCAGACGGAGTCTTCTCATAATCTGGACGGTTCCTTAATGTTTCAGGAAGGCACCCTGGAGGTAAATGAAGAAAATATCGATTTTCAGGGAAATGTAGTGAATGGAAGTGCTGTTTTTGATATAGATTACCGGGATAGAACCTATAATAGAGAATTCGAACTCCCCGACCATTATCTTACCCTTGACCTTTTTTCACCTTTTAATATCGACTTCAGTCAATTTGTTCTCCAGGAAACATACAAATTAGAAACTTTTTTTCCTCATCTGGTAGACTTTCCACAGTCTCTCTACCTCCGCTTGGAAGAAATTACAGAGATAACCCACAACGACCATCGCGAGGAAGTGTATCTCGTCTATCTTTTTGATGAAAATGAAACATTTTCCAGCCAGCTGTGGGTTGATAAAGAAAACCAGGTACTCCAGCAGACCTTTCAAAATTTCGTCACCATAGAAAGAATCAACGATGAGGAACACGCCCTATTAGAGGAAGAATTTAAAAATCTTAAAGCAGGTCGCAGCTGGCAGGAATTACCGGATCTTTCCCCCATTCTGGAAGGCGAATGGTGGCGGGGATTCCCCTTGTAAAAGCCATCTTCATCAGAGTTTCCCGTGATTTCTGACGTCTGTTTTTTTCAGATCTCTTCCTCTGAAAATAAACCCTACAAAATATAAGGGACTTTAATCAAGAAACTTGA
>PWGE01000240.1 GCA_003554345.1 Candidatus Sumerlaeota bacterium
CGCCTACCGACCATCGATGGTGAGGTTCACTCCACGTTAAACTCTGCTCAGCCTGACAGTGTACCACTGCATTTGGACCCGGAACCCGGGCACCATAAGCATAGGCATGACGATTATTAAGAGCATAACATTCCATAACCAGGTTTAATGTGCCTTCTATTCGATAACCATAGCGTCCAACATACACATCGGTTTCATGGAAAGTTCTGCCGGTTTCATCATAGCCGGGTCCTTCGTAAAAGCTTCTGTCAGCAATAAGAGTAGAACAGTTATATACAGTAACCGAACGGGCTCCCGAATCGATTTCCACAGCCCCCAGGGTACTGTAGAAATGTTCTTTGGTAACATTTCTTACCCAGGCATCTCTGACATTATCCAGATTCAAAAACTGATCGGCATGACGGGTGTCGTCAACTCCATCTTCATTGGGTTTCCAGTAAGAAATAGCTCGCAGTTTTTCTATCCCTATGTTGGAAATCCTTTTTTCATCATCATACGTATAAATTCTTCCACCACCCCATTGACTCTCTATGGCATTTACGACGGGATGGAGCACTGTTATTTTATTATCTCCAACCCTGGTAATTTTATTTTCAAATTGTAAGTCAAAAGGCTCCCATTGCCGAATGGTTCCACCATCCGGACGGGGTGGAATATCATCCATACCGATCTCACTTATCCATTCTTCATTTCCAGTTCTTTCAATTATAATACGGTCGCCTGCTTCAAAAGATTCAGCATCTTCTACGTGGAAAGAATGAGAGCCCACTGGTACATATCTGTCTATTATTTCAGATTGTGTGTCGCTTTGTATATTTACCTCTCCACTACCCTCTACAGAGATAAGGGTACGCCTGTCCTTACCGGTTGCCAGAAGCACAGTGGCTTCTTTTTCAGAAAGTTTTTCCGTGAGCTCTTCCACAGAATATTCCCGCGAAGGGTCAAGCCAGAATTGCCCGGCATCGCCACGTCCTTCTCCTTGAATCACCACTCCGTCCTTTTGAATAGACACCTGTCCTTCAATTTCATACACCCCTTCTTTTAACAAGACGGCACCTCTGAAACCATTATCATTGACCGGCATTGAAGAAACTTCGTCAATAGCCTCTTGAATGCGCTCTGTATCATCACCTTCTTCAGGCTTTAAAACCACAGCCGGTTCGACCTGCGGAAGAGGAGCTTTGCCTTTCTTGTATCCAACGGTTGCAAAATCAGGAATACGGTTTCCCCGATAATCCGATATATAAGAAAGAGAGCCCTCTTTACAAGTATGAACTGCTTTGGAAACATTTTTGTCTAACTTCCTGCTATCGATGACGGAAAAAAACAGGGTATCCGTGCTCTTCTTTTCTTCATTTGAATATAACTTGAGCTCTATGCAATAATCACCCTTAGTAAAAGGAATTTGCCGGGGATTTACATCGAATTCGATTTCTGAAGATGCCTCTTCCACCACCTTCTTTTTGTCAAAGATTTTCTCATCATCCCGCAAAAACTTCATTTCTAACGAACAATCCTGTGCCGGGAAAACCTTTATTACAGGAAACTTCAAATCCTCGTTTGGATGCATATCAAGATAAGCCGGATCACCCGTTTCCCCGGAAAGCATGGAATGTTGAAGCTCGGGCGGTTTTTCCCACCACTCTGAAGCAAATCCCGGGGTAAAACTACAAAACAAAAAAAGAAAAACTGCAAAGTACGCTGAAACAAAAATTCTCTTATGAAAAGAAAGCGCGAAAACATCTTTACCGGACGAGACTATCTTCACTTTTATGATATACCTCCTGAAATTTTATCACTTTCACTGACATCATATTATAAGATATCAGCGACTTTTGTCGAACTGAATGTATAAGAGAATTTAAGGTTATTACAGCACAAATGAGGAATATGAAAAATATGTTTTCTTGTTCAGATAAATATATATTCCAGCCGGCACGCCTTTTCCCCGTTTGGCTTGAAAAAAAGTTATTATTTTACAAAACATATTGGTTTTTAACCTGAATCTATTATAATGATTTGATAAAGTTTTAAGTTGAAAAGGAGGACTACAATGTTTAAGCGCCTTGTCATTTTACTTTTATCTCTCTTCTGTATTATCGGACTGAGCAATGATGTCTACACGGTATCAGGAATAGGTGATGAAGGAGACCCCTTTATATTTATTGATGGTAAAATAACCTTTGTAACCAATTTGACGCCGGAGGAAGCTCCAGAAGGAACCACGGTAGAGATATACGACCTTACAGAACGTCAAAATGTTAATTTTGCTCAAGGTACCGTCGTTGAAGAAGAAATAAAAACTGACGATACTCAGCCCGAAGAAGAGATCTATACAGTTTCAGGTATAGGCAGAGAAGGAGACCCTTTTATATTTATAGATGAAAAAATTACTTTTGTCACCAATCTGACACCTGAAGAAGCACCAGAGGGTACAGAGATCAAAATTTATGAACTTGTAGAAAGAGAAAATGTCAACTTTGCCGAAGGAATACTTGCAGAGGAAGAGAGAAAGCCGGAAGAACGTCCTGATAATGTCTATGAAGTGGCAGGCATTGGGAGAGAAGGTGATCCTTTTGTGCGTATCGATGACAAAATCACCTTTGTCACCAACATAACCCCGGAACAGGCCCCCAAAGGCAGCCTCATTGAAATATATGATGTACAGGAACGGGAAACCGTTAATTTTGCTGAAGGAAGGGTTTATACAGAGCCAACAGAAGAAGAGCCCCCCTCAGAAAGGGAAACCGACGAAAAGGAGTTAGAAGAGAACGATGTCATAGATTTATCTATCACTATGATTTCTGCTGAAGGTCATGGAATGGGTTTTTACGGACACTACTTGGTGTATGTTCCAGATGCCGAAGTGGGAGACACTGTAAATGTTAAAATAGAAACCATAGAAGATCTTATTGCAAGAGGCAGCAAGACAGAATAAAATCCGGCAAAGAGATACGTGAAAAGAGTAATTTCCTTATGAATTTGCTTGAGACCCGAGGAAAAGAGCTCAAGAAATCCATAAAGAAGATTGTGTAAAGGAAAGTTTATAAGGATATCTATATTAGCCGGGTTTTAAGGAGAATGTCGGTAAAAGTAAAGGTAGACAGCAGATTACTCATCCTCAATAGTATCTGACTTGCCTGGATATAATTTCTTCAGACAATCAGGACAAATACTATGACTGAATCGTGCTTCAGAATGCTCCGTGATAAATTTTTCCAGCTGATTCCAGTATCCTTTATCATCACGAATTTCTTTACAATTCATACATATGGGAATGATGCCACTTAAAACCTTAATTTTTGATTGAGCTTCCCTGAGAGCACGGTTTTTCCGGTTAAGTTCTCGCGACATATTGGCCATTTCATTATTAAGAACAGTAATATGTTCCAGCACCTCCTCATTTTCCTGCATCATTCGTTCCCCTATTAATAGAAATCCCTGGTTTATCTTATAAAGGTAACATTCGACTGGTAAGGTACTATCGGCGGCTAGCACAAAGTCCAGTTTCACTTTTTTTGATGTTTCATCTGATGAGAATGAGATAAGTTTTTTACTTTTTCCAAAAAGATAGGACGTTACATTCTCCCCTTTTAAACTCTTACGGGAGGGATCCTGTAACAGCCTGAAAAAAGCAGGATTATAATCCTTAATAATATTTTTATCATCAAAAAATACGACGATGACATGGGAACTTTTCTCTAAATAATGGGAAAATACACCAGGAAAGGAAGAAGAAAGAATCTTATCCAGCATCCTGCCACCATTTCTGTGCCAGCTCTCTGGCAGTTATGAGATTAGAGGCAAAGCCATCTGCTTCAATGACTGCCTGCATAGAATGATTTTCATTTATCGCCTTTCCACCAACCATGATTTTAACAGAGCCCAGGTCCTTCTCTTTTCTGACTTCTGCTATTGTCTCCTGCACTTTATCAATATTAAAAGGCATGGTGACAGATATTGCCAGAATATCAGGTCTGAAGGATTTCATCAGCGTGACGAGAGAGTGGGCAGGGGTATTGGCTCCCAGATAGCGCACATTCCAGCCTTGCTGTTCCAGAACATCCGCCAGCATCCAGGCACCAATTTCATGCAACTCATCAGGGGAAGCTGTTACTACAATTTTTCCCTTCCTTTCCTTATCAATATTGAGTTTCAAACTAACTGTAGCCATAATACGAGCCACAATTGCTGAAGCCAGATGTTCATGAGCTACTGATATAACAGACTTTTCCCACAGTAAACCAATCTCATACATTACCGGCTGAATAACATAGAGATAAAATGTTTCGATATCAGGTGATTTCTTTAAAATAGATTCAGTCAAACTGAGACAGCTTCGATGATCACCTCGCAGTACAAACGATTGAAAAGCATTTTTTGTATCTAACCATTTTTCCGGCACAGAAGGTGTTTTGTCCAGGGAAACCTTTGATAATTCAATAATGGTTTCGTGCTTATCAATAAGCCAGCTGTAAATCCTGTTTATTTTTTTTGCCTGTTCCTCAGATAAAATGCTTTCAACGGCTTTCATCCAGCTTTTCAATTCAAGGGGAAAATAATCAAAAGAAACTCCATGAGCCCTGTATCTACGATAAACCCATAACACGGTATTAACCAGTAGTTCATAGTCACCGATACTGAATATACAGGCCATCAGCCGGGCATGATGACGGTGATTTTCATACATAACCTCAAGAGAATTGGGTCCAAGAAGATCCTGAATGGAAGTTTCTTGCTTCATCCGTTCATCGACATACTTCTTTAAAGCAGGAATATGAGTCTGATAAGCAGCGGCAGTTTCCGGGTTAACAGAAGGAAGTCTTTGAGCTTCTCTGACGAGCTGTTCCAGCTTTGATTTCATACCTTCTCCCCCTCCTCTTAAGAGCTCAACTTCCCTTTAAACCATCTATCCTGAGAAGATATACTAAGGCAAAACAGTGAAAAGAAAAAAATGGCGGAGAGGCCGGGATTCGAACCCGGGGTGAGCTTGCGCCCACAACACCTTAGCAGGGTGCCGCCATAAGCCACTCGGCCATCCCTCCAGAGTTTTGTATATTCTACCGGATATGAGGTAAAAGTCAACGTTATGCCTGTTCTTTCAGCAAGCGTGTACCCGGCCACTTTTGCTGGTCACATACCACTATTGTTGATTGATATTTTGCTTGCAATATAGCAGTATTCTCCTTCGAAGACTTATAATCTCCCAAACACATGCCTGTTATTGCTTTGAGCGGGACCGGTGTGTTGTCTTCTGGCAGTAAGAGGTTGATGGGCAGGATATTATCCCTTTGCAATTTCCCTATCACTACCTGTTAATTTGCCCTGATATGATAGTACAAAAAGGATGGGAACAGGCTATATTCAGTTTATCAAAAAACCCCGGCTAACATGCCGGAGGAAAGAATTCAGTCAGCACACTTATCACACAGTCCACTATAAAAGACCTGAACAGAAGACACTTCAAAGTTATCCTTATCTAATAAAGGTACATCAAAATCCATCGGTATATCCATTATTTCCCTGCATTCCCGGCAGCGAAAATGCGCATGTGGTTTTTCATAGAGATCATAGCGAAGCTGATTATCAGGAATAGCAATTGACTTGACCAGACCTTTTTCTTCAAACAGCGTCAACGTATTATAAACAGTCGTTTTTGAAAAAGTAGGAATCTGAGGCGCCAGCTGGCGATAAATATGATCCACCGTTGGGTGGGTTCGATGTTTTAAGAGATATTCCAGGATTTTTATTCGATGTACAGAGGGTTTAATTGAGTATTCTCTTAAAATAGACTGAAGATTTTCTACATCCATAAATCACCCTTCTCCTCAAAAATATTCTTTTTGTTTTATTATACATCACTATTATTATTTTTGCAAATTTTAAATGGTATCAAATCACAATCGAAACATAAAAAGTGCCAGAAAATAGAGCACCTTAAGACCAGCTGACCTTGTAATCGCAGCAAAACATCAATATAATGGTTTAAAGAAGTATTCATTGATCCTCTCAATCTTATTAACATGCTTTCCAGATAATCCGGAATAAACCCGGGCACACAGGCAACTTATTCAAGAAGAGAATACGCACAGCGACATCAGAAGGCTAAGGATCAGAAGCTTTGAAAACAAAATGGCAGATCGCTTAATCCGGACAAGTTTGCCCAATGGTTACTATAAACTCAATATCCAGGACAACTTTGCCGGACCCCATGAAAAAAACAGGTGTTTTATTTATTCAGGTTTTTTGAGAGTACGTTTTATATAGAGGAAAGTTCTCTGAGAAGAACTTCCCCGAAATTCTATTCCAATCAATAGTTATAAAACATAAAAAAAAGGCTGAAGATTGTACTTCAGCCTTCTTTTTCTATATGGTTGCCTTTATTTTTCTTCGGCTTCCTCATCTGGCTGCACAACCACCTTAATATCAGCATCCACCTCTTTATGAAGCCTTACTTTTACAGTGAACTCGCCGGTTGTTTTAATAGGTTCATCAATTTTCACAGCTTTCTTATCGATGTTAAACCCTTTTTCGTTCAATTGTTCAGCCACCTCAGAGGGTGTAACAGAACCATAAAGTTTCCCTTCCGGGCCCACTTTCTTAGAAAGAACAACCTGAACTTTCTCCACTTGTTCGGCTACAGACCTGGCTTCCTCTGCCAGTTTAACGTCTTTCTTACGAAGCTTTTTCTTGTGTTCTTCCAGTAATGTAACCGTTTTATCAGTTGCTGTTTTAGCCAGATTCTGAGGTATAAGATAGTTACGGGCATAGCCATCTTTTACTGTAACAATATCACCCTGCTTTCCTAGCTTCTCAACATTTTCGAATAATATTACTTTCATACGCTGAATCTCCTGAAAAAAAGTTTATTTATTTTCTACAAAGGGTAGAAGGGCTACCATACGAGCCCTTTTAACCGCAAGAGTAAGCTGTCTCTGGTGGAAGGCACAGGTTCCCGTCATTCTCCTGCTAAATATTTTCCCTTTTTCTGAAAGATATCGTTTAAGCACATCGACTTTTTTATAATCGATTTCGTCGATTTTTCTCTCACAGAATTTACATACTTTTTTTCTTCTAAATCTTGGATTAAATGCCATATTTATCACTCTCCTTTTCGTATTCTTTAAAATGGCAGATCATCATCAGGTGTTGTTTCATTTACGCCACCTGATCCGGTATCAAAAGGCTGCGACTCGTCAGTCTTTTCTTCACCCTGTTCTGAGGAGCTCATCCGGTTCCCGGTTGGAAGAAAAACCACTCTTTCTGCAACGGCTTTGATTTCAGTCCTGGTCACACCATCTTTTTCCCACGAATCCTGCATCAAGCGTCCTTCCACAAAAACAGGCCTCCCCTTGGACAAAAATTTCTTGCAGTTTTCTGCCAGTCTTTCCCATACCACAATGGTGATATATAATACCTCTTTCTGGAGATTGGAGGAAGAATCCCTGAAATGTCGATTCACAGCAATCCGCATGTCACCCACAGCTTTTCCGCTGGGAGTTGCCCTGAGGACAGGATCACGAACCAGATTCCCCATTAACATCACCTTATTAAAATTAAGACTCATCATTCTTCTCCGTGTTGGATTTTGCAGGCTCGTTATCATTCTTGTCCTGCCGGGTCCCATTTAAGTTCGATGATGCAGAGGTGGATTGTTGCCTGTTTTTACGCGAAGGACTGAATCGGGACCGATGACGCTGTTTAATCTTTAAAAGCAGAAAGCGCAAAATTTTCTGATTCATCCGAAAAAGGGATTCCATTTCTTGCAGGGCTTTAGGACCCCCCGTCAACCTGGTTACAACATACACCCCTTCTGTGTAGTCTTCTACCTCCTGGGCAAGAGTTCTTTTTCCCCAGAAATCCTTTTCATGAAAAGTGACCCCATCTAACTGGGATTCTAATTCAGAAAGGTAAGCGTCGACATCCTCTTCTGAGTTGTCAGGTGTCAACAGGAGTAACAATTCATACTGGTGCATACTAACCTCCTTTGGTTTGTATCAGCCCCCTCTTTTACAGAAAGAGCAGGAGTCAAATTCAAACAATTTTATACTAAATAGCTAAAATTACAAGAGTGGTTCTCTATTAATTACTGCCTCTCATACACTTCATTGAAGGAAAAGTGAAAGACGGTTGGAAATATGCACATTCGTACTGCCGCTTTCATAATCCAGGGTTAAAAACTGTAGCTCCGGAAAACAATCCCGAATTTTTTTCTGCAGACCCTTGGAAAGGATGTGATTGGAAATACAGCCAAACGGCTGAACAGAAACAATATGGCGAACACCTCTCCGATAAAGCATCATTATTTCAAGAGGTAGTAACCAGGACTCTCCAAACTGCAAACCCATAGAAACAATATTATCGTGAATACCATCCGATATATCGAATTCAGGTTGAGGTCTATAATACTCTTTCATCACGGCAGTCACATCCTTCCGATAGTACTCAAAAAACAATTTCTTCAGACTGTTTTGCAATACGAGCGGTAAGTTTTTTTTATTACTTCGTCGATAATTAAATAATTGCGTATGAAAGTCCATTTCCAGGAAATGCATAAAACCAGGCACCACCGCTTCATAGCCATTGTTTTCCAGCCAGTGTACCAGGTTTTTATTTGAAAAACTGTTCATTTTGAGATAAATCTCTCCCACCACTCCAACGGGTACATTTCGTTTCTCATAGACCGGAACTGCATTAAATTCCTGGACGACCCGGCCTAAAAATTTCCTCATGCTTTTCCGATCAGGGGAACCGGCAAGAAATTCCTGCAATCGCAGTTTCACATCCTGCAGCAGCTCATTTGTCTGCCCCGGCTTCTTTTCATAAGGCCGGGTAGACAAAACCATACTCTGAATAGCATCAGCAAGTAAAAAGCCCATACTGCCTTTCTTTAACAATTGATAGCGATTAACAGAAAACGCATCGAAAGAACCAGCTGTGGAAAGTGTGACCACAGGAATAGAATGATAGCCATTCTGCCGTAAAGCTTTTTTCATAATAGCAGAATAATTGCTGGCACGACATTGACCACCAGTTCGTGAAAGGGCCACAATAATATTTTCTTTATCCGGATCTATGCCCCTCTTTTCAAGGGTTGTCAAAACATCTCCGACCACTATCTTTGCCGGATAGCACATATCGTTATTTACAAAATTCAAGCCACATTCTACATTGTTTTCATTCTGTTCAGAAGGAACAATAATGTCGTAGCCCATAGATTCAAAAACAGAGGTGATGACTTCCGTGTATATGTCGGCAAGATAGGGAATCAACAAGGTTGGTTTCTTGCCGGCATCTGATATCACAGAAGGAGCGTCATTAGA
>PWGE01000417.1 GCA_003554345.1 Candidatus Sumerlaeota bacterium
ATGTTCCTGATATATCCCGACATTTCGGTAGGTCAGAAGGTAATACTTTAATGACTTGAGTTCCAGGCAGAGCCGGTCGGGGATGTACTCAATATAGAGTTCCCCTATATCAGGAAGACCGGAAAATGGACACACTGCAGAAAATTCGGCGGTGCTGATTTGAATGCGCTGAGGAGGGGTTTTCTTTCGCCTGGTGGACGGCGATTCTTCGATGGTGCATTGGAGCGAGCCCTCTTTTTGCTGGACTATTACCTTTTCCATGTGATAGGGAAAAGTCTCAAGAAGAGCGGGATCAATAAACTCGATGGAGTCGATTTTCAGAAAGTGTTTTTTATCTCTATCCATTTTTTCCATTTTCCTTATTATGGCAGTATTCCTTCCATCCTCTTTTACGTAATTGACAGGCGGCACATAAACCACAACCGTATCCCCAATCATGTCTCTGGGTACGGTCCCCTTCATAACAACTGTGAGAGTGTTCAAGAACAATATCAAGGCATCCTACTTTTTCAGCAAGGTCAAATGTTTCTCCTTTACTTAAATGCATAAGAGGCGTGTGTATTTTAAAATTCAGATGATATGCCAGATTGGTAAAAGCTTGAAACCCTTTAACAAAGTCATCCCGACAGTCATAATATCCTGAATAATCAGTTTCGCAAACTCCGATGACAATATGAGAGTACTGAAGAGTGGTAGCCCAGGCGTAGGCAAGGGTTAAAAATAACTGGTTGCGCATTGGGACGTAGGTGGAAGGCATGTTGTTATTGTCAGTCCCCTTTTTGTTATCTTTTTGCTGATTGATTAATTCGCTGGAGACAAGTTCTTTCATAAAATCAAGAGAAATTATTTTTTGTGGAACGTTGGCTTTACGAGCTATAACCCTGGACTGATCGAGTTCACATCGGTGTTTTTGATCATAGGCAAAGGTGAGGGCTGCTACATGATGGAAATTACTAAGAGCCCAGTACAAACAGGTGGTGCTATCCTGTCCTCCGCTAAAAATAACTATTGCGTCTTGAGAATTCACAACTATTTTATACCCAGGTATTTATGTGTTTGAACACTCAGTCGTAAGAATTGAGGATACTTTTTTACAATATTTATAGTTTGTTTCAAGTTTTCTTTTGTTCTGGCAGGGGCATCATCATAAAAAACCGGTTGGAGAAATAAGTGAGGGCAAGAAGCATGCCATTCTGCCAGATGAGCGCTGATTTCAGACCATAAACGACAAAGGTCCGGGCTGAATTCGTCATATAAAAATTTGTATTCATCAGCAAAAATATTGAACGATGTGCGTTTGGGAGAAACTGTGATCCATAATTTTTTTCGCAATGATGGGGAAATATTGAGGGGAATTGTTCCATTGGTTTCAATATGAATAGTATATGCCCTCTCTTTCAGTTCCTTGATGAAATGTGAAATGTTTTTCTGCAAAAGCGGTTCTCCACCCGTAAGAAGAATATTCCGGCAATTATATGTTTGTATTTTATTGATGATGTTCTGCCAGGTAAGAAAGGTGCCTGTTTTTGCTTTTTCATCACAGAAAGGACAATCAAGATTACATCCTTTAAAACGAATAAAAACCAGAGGTTTTCCTGTATGAAACCCTTCTCCTTGAATGCTAAAATATATGTCAGAAATTTCCCAACCCATATTCTGTCCGGTTAAATAAGTAGTGTATCAAATTTTCCTGGTATTGGTAGGTGCTCAGGATTTAAGTCCTGATCTGACAATACCCTGCACGAAGTAACGTTGGAGAAAAAAGAAAAGAATAAGGATAGGCAGGATGGAGAGCGTGGTGGCTGCCATCAATAATTCAAACTCCTGACCGGCTTCCATGTTGAAAGTCTGTAATCCCACCATAAGTGTGCGCATATAGTCGCTGGTGGTAACGATGAGTGGCCATAAAAGTGAATTCCACTGGGCCATGAAACTGAATAATGCGGCAGTGATAAACACAGGCTTGGAAAGGGGTACCACTATCTGAAAAAGGGTGCGCAGCTTGCTGGCCCCATCAATATACGCTGCATCAAAAAGGTCAATAGGAATGGTTTTGAAAAACTGTCTCATAAGAAAGATGGTAAATACATTGGCCAACCACGGAAATATGAGGGCAAAGTAAGAATCGAGACCGAACTTGATAAAGTTCCATAGACGGGTGGTTACAAAATAATCGTTGAAAAATTGTTCGCTACCGGTGATGACCAGGAACAACTGCTCATAAATCACATTGAACGATTCTGTTCTCTGCAAAATAATATAATTGGGTATCAGTAAAACCTGCCCTGGAATCATCATGGTTCCCAGTACTAAAAAGAAGAACAATCCTTTTCCTATAAAATTTAACCGTGCAAATGCAAAAGCTGCAAGAGCAGAGGTGATAAGGATACCGAGTGTGGAAATGATTCCCACAAAAAAACTGTTAAAAAAATACATTCCGAAGGGGGCACTCTGCCAGGCTTCAATATAATTGTCAAGAGGTATGCTTGGGGGAAAGAGCTCCAGGCGACCTGGAAAGGGTGGGGGAAACTGAGTGACCTCTTCCGGTGTCATGAAGGAGGTTAATACCATCCAGAAAAATGGGAAAATAGTGATGGCGGTGCCTACTAACAGCATGCAAAAAATAAATATTTGAAAGGTTAATTTGCTCTGTCGAATGGTTCTGTACCTTTTTTTTATGCGGACTGAAATATTGTGGGGGTTTTTAGGAGTCATAATGCACTCTTTTACCGACAATTTTATTTTGAATAAGGGTGATGACAAGGATGATGACAAACAGGATATAGGCAATAGCACTGGCACGTCCCATTTTATTATGCACCCATGCTTCTTCGTACAGATAATAAACCACACTCTGAGTCGTGTTTTCCGGACCGCCAAAGGTCATCATCATCATGGGAACAAAAACCTTGAAGGAGTTGATAAGACCGACTACCAGAATGAAAAAAGTAGTAGGAGATAGCAAAGGCCAGGTGACATGCCTGAACTGCTGCCACCGGCTGGCGCCATAAATTTTTGCTGCTTCATAATAACTTGTATTAATGTTTTGCAGGCCTGCCAGAAAAATTAATACGGAAAAACCGATCAGTTTCCATACGGTTAAGGATATTATCATGAGAAGGGCTAAAGAAGGACCACGTGCAGCGTAGGCAAGTACCCGATGCCATAGGGGATATTGATAGTCTCCTGCTCGCTGGACAAAAGCCAGGTACCCCTCTTCCAGCCACTGAAGAGGGGGGGCTACGATGTTCAGGACCGGTATTTGCTCGACCCATCGGGGAACAAGAATAACAGCTTTTTCAAAGATGCCCTGAGGATCGGTAAACCATCCCAGCCGTTCACCTCCTAACTGATCGATGATGAAGTTATTAATGAGCCCGAATTGTTCGTTAAACAGCCAGTTCCATATAAGGGCAACCGCTACCAGTGAAGTGATGTGGGGAATAAAGTAAACGGTTCGGAAAAATCCAATGCCTTTGATGGCACGGTTAAGAAGGAGGGCAAAGGCAATACCAATGATAATCTGCAGGGGTATGGTGAAAGCTGTATAATAAATGGTATTCACAAGAGCCCGGTAAAAGTCCATGTCCTGGGTAAGGAGATAGGAGTACTGGCGGATACCGAACCATTCGAAACCCATTAAAGGGTTTCCCTTCTGAAAGCTAAGTATAAAGGCGTATAATACAGGGAGAAAAAGAAAAATAAAAAGGATGATAAAAGCAGGTGCCAGGAAACCAAAAGCCTCGAGATTTTCCTTGATATACCTTTTCTTTTTCAATTTCCTGAGTTCAGCATCTTGTTCCCTAACTGCCTTCATGTGAGCTCCCCACTTAAGGTTTAATAACAAACTATTATAATTGAAATTTATTATTTTCAAAATTTTTTTGACAGACATTAAAAAAATGCCCCTTCTTTCAGCGGGGCACTCCTTTTGAGGCCTGCTCCTTTCCTGCAAGGTGTTTCGTTATGAATGTCTGCTTTGAATAGCAATCAGAGGTTTAATTACTGGCTTATAACGGGAATAGATTGATATTCGAGGCATTTGAGATACAATTGTTAAATCCCAATGATGGTAATCTGGAGTATACATTGAAGGAATTAAAATCAATATTTGTCTGGCTGGCTATCTTTGTTCTCATTATTGTAATGTGGGCTCAGCTGGCCGGTATTCAGGACCCTGAAGAAATACCTTTTACTACACTCAGGGATTATATTAAAGCTGAACAGATAGAAAAAGTTGAAATCCATACCGATCATATTATTGCCACAGATATAGAAGGACAGGAATACCGAAGCAACATTAATCCCTTTGCCTATAATGAAGAAAATCAGCGCCTGTTTGATGAGTACGGCGTGGAATATGAATACGTTCCCGAGCAACAGTTCTGGTCCAACCTGCTCTTTTCTATGGGGCCCATCCTGTTGTTGGTGGTACTGTACTTTCTTATAGTTCGCCAGTTTCAAGGTGGCAGTAATCGTGCCATGCAGTTCGGTAAAAGCAAGGCGGTGCTGGCGCCCGAAGATAGTAAGAACGTTTCATTTGATGATGTGGCGGGTTGTGATGAGGCTAAAGAAGAGCTGCACGAAGTGGTAGACTTTTTAAGGAATCATAAAAAATATACCCAGCTGGGAGCAAGAATACCGCGTGGTATTCTCCTGGCAGGGGCTCCGGGCACCGGAAAGACTTTACTGGCAAAAGCGGTGGCCGGGGAAGCGAAAGTTCCGTTTTTCTCAATAAGTGGGTCAGATTTTGTTGAAATGTTTGTTGGTGTTGGAGCTTCACGTGTTCGAGACCTTTTTTCAAATGCGAAAAAACATTCCCCCTGTGTGGTCTTTGTTGATGAAATAGATGCAGTGGGCAGACAGCGTTTTGCCGGGGTCGGGGGAGGTCATGATGAACGTGAGCAGACGTTGAATCAGTTGCTTTCTGAAATGGATGGCTTTTCCCCCAATGAAGGTGTGATTGTGCTGGCTGCGACCAATCGTCCTGACGTTCTGGATCCCGCCCTCCTGCGACCCGGACGTTTTGACCGGCAGGTGGTGGTTGATTATCCCGATATTAAGGGACGTGAGGCTATCTTTAAGGTTCATATTAAGAAGGTACGGTATGATGAGAAGAATATGGATTTTACCGTTTTAGCCCGTGGTACACCGGGTTTTACAGGGGCTGATA
Organism: Candidatus Sumerlaeota bacterium; assembly: GCA_003554345.1. GTDB lineage: Bacteria > Sumerlaeota > T1SED10-198M > T1SED10-198M > T1SED10-198M > T1SED10-198M. The sequence continues at coordinate 5,174 of PWGE01000417.1, forward strand.
TTGCCAATACTATCAATGAGGCTGCTCTTATTGCTGCCCGTAAAGGAAAAAAATTGGTTAACATAGAAGACCTTGAAGAGGCAAAAGATAAGATCATGATGGGGCCTGAAAGGCGTAGCATGGTGTTAACAGAAGATGATAAGCGTAATATAGCCTATCATGAAGCCGGACATGCCCTGTGTGCTTTGTTTCTCCCTAAAACGGATCCTGTTCATAAGGTGAGTATTGTTCCCCGTGGACGAGCCTTAGGTATTACCGCTTATTTGCCCCTGGAAGAGAAAAAGAACTATACCAAAACATATCTGCTGAATACTATCAAGATATTGCTGGGTGGCAGGGCATCTGAAGAAATGGTTTTTTCTGAAATTTCAACCGGGGCCAGTAATGACCTTCAACGTGCTACTGAAATTGCCCATCGCATGGTTTGTAACTGGGGCATGAATAAACGTGTGGGATTGCGTACTTTCGGTCAGGAAGGAGAGGTCTTTCTGGGACGTGATATCGTCAAAGAAAAAGATTTTAGTGAGGAAACCTCTTCTCTCATTGACCAGGAAATAAAAGACATTCTCGATTCCTCCTACTCAGAGATTGTCAAATTAATGAAGGATAAGCGGGAAGTACTTGATAAAATTGCTCAAAGTTTAATGGAAAGAGAAACCCTGACCGGTGAAGAACTTGAGAAATTAAAACGGGGTGAAGAATTGCCACCGCTTACCGTTTCTAAAAAAGAGACCCGGGAAGAGGAGCCCCAGAAAGAAGAGAAGCATGAGGATCAAAAAGAGTCTGATAGTTCTGAGACCCAGGAGACTGCTTCTGCCGCTCATTCCCGGAATGGTCAACAGCAGAAAACCTCCTCTTCTGCTCACAAAAAATCAGGTTCGAAAAGGGAAAGAAATCCTGATGTCGATTCTACTGAAAATAAATCAGCTGAACAACAAGACTCTTCCCCCAAAGACTGATTTTTTCGATGAATAAAGCGCTGTATTATAGGGTCCTGAGCAAACCCTTTAGCATTATGGGAGTGCTCAATATTACCCCCGACTCTTTCAGTGATGGGGGGCTGTATACGACCTCTTCCTCTATTGAGCATAAATGCAGACAGATGGTTTCTGATGGTGCAGATATTATTGATGTAGGGGGAGAATCATCCCGTCCAGGTTCGGAACCGGTAGAAGAAGAAAAGGAAATGGAACGAGTCATCCCCGTTATTCAACACCTGCGACGGCAATTTCCTGAGACTTTGATTTCAGTGGATACCTGTAAAAGTAATGTGGCGTATCAAGCACTTCAAAATGGTGCAGATATGGTTAATGATATTTCTGCTCTACGTTTTGATGAAGAAATGATTGACGTCATTACAGGGTTTCGTTGTCCCGTCATTTTGATGCATATGCAGGGTACGCCCCGGAATATGCAGCAGGCTCCCTCCTATTCAGACGTAGTGCAAGAGGTGGCTGCTTTTCTTAAGGAAAGAGCCATGTATGTCTGCAATAAAGGTGTTCCAAAGGATTATATTCTAATAGATCCGGGTATTGGTTTCGGAAAAACCCTTACCCATAATCTTCAATTACTTCACCATCTTGGGGAAATAACTGAGGTTGGTTATCCCGTCGTGCTGGGTGCTTCCCGCAAATCTTTTATCGGGGCTATAGATAACGAGAAAGACCCTCTGAAAAGAGTAGGGGGAACACTTTCTGCGAATGTATGGGCCTATCAGCACGGTGTCTCTCTTTTTCGGGTTCATGATGTGCAGGAAAACCGACAGGCTTTGCGTGTAATGCACCAACTTCAAAAAATTGATGACTCCCTAAAAAGAACGACTGATAAGCCCTCCCCCTAAAAGAATATCTCCTTCATATGCGACTACAGCCTGTCCGGGAGTAATCGCTTTTTGGGGCTCGTGAAACACTACCTTTACCTTTTCTTTACCAAGGGGAATAATAGTAGCAGGAGCACCGCTATGTCGATACCTTATCTTGACAGTTCCTTCCAGAGAGGTGCGGGGGCAGGGTATGGAAACCCAGTTAAAAGTATGGGCAATGAGCTGCGTTTGAAAGAGCTCTTCTTTTTTGCCCGCTATGATTCGATTCTTTTTTTTGTCAATGGTTAATACGTAAAGAGGTTGAGGAGCGGGAATCCCCAGTCCCTTACGCTGTCCGATTGTGTAATGATGAATACCCTTATGTTTGCCTAATACCTTTCCTTTTGTGTCAACTATATCGCCGGGAGGCATGTCCGGAATAAGTTCACGGTAATCACCCCCGTAAAAATCCTGGCTTTCTTCCTTATCATAAACAGAGAGTCCTAATTTTCGGGCTATTGTACGTACTTCTTCTTTTGATTTGGTGCCAAGGGGAAAAAGGACTTTTTTCAGTTGTTCCTGTTTCAGAAAGGATAAGAAATAACTCTGGTCTTTTTCAGGATTGACGGACTTCAGGAGTTGATAACGTTGCAGTTTTTCATCATATTGTACCCGGGCATAGTGACCGGTGGCAAAATGATCAAAGTTTATACCGGCTTTTGAGGCTTTTTCCAGCAGAAGCTGGAACTTGACACGATGATTGCATATAACACAAGGATTGGGCGTGCGCCCGTCCTGGTATTCTTTCTTAAAGTAGTCTACAACAAACTGCTGATACTCCCGGGAAAGGTCTATAATATAAAAGGGAATATTCAGCTGTTGGCAAACTTTCTGAATGTCTTCGATATCCTTGTGTTCATCGCTGCCATAACAGGCAGAACTGTGGAGAGCCTCTTTGTTTTCTCCCTGCCATACTTTCATGGTAAGTCCACATACTTCATAACCTGATTGTTTCAGGATAGAAGCTGTGACGGAGGAATCAACGCCTCCACTTAATCCCACAGCCACTTTTTTGACAGGTGAAGAGTTTATATTCATATTCTTTTTACCTCACAGCAGGTTTTTAAGAGATGATTATTACTTGTCAGGAACTGATACTGGTTAAAAAACTATGGCGGAATGGCATGTTTCCGTGAAAAGCGGTATTTTTATCCTTTATCAACAGGTGTTATATTGCTGAGCCATATAGAGCATGTTATTTTTTATATTATGAAGGGAAATAGCTTATACTTTAGTTATTGTATCAGGAAAAACTCTGAATGCATCTCTTACTTTAAAAAAACAGACGAGAGTTACAGAAAACAGGAAGATATGCGAAGAATCAAACAATAAAAGCTCAGTCTCCCGGGAAAGGTGTTGCGCTTATAACTGTATAAGTTATACCCGGATCAACGTTATCATCTGGAAAAGAAGCAAACATGTGTTAAAATCGCCCCTATAAAATGTTTCTAAGATGATAAAATGAGTATTTTGTGTCTGCAAAAATCCTTTTTTTACCTTTTCTGTGAAGGATTCATTGCCCTTTTTCTGAGAGGCCATGAACTTGTACGACGGGTCTTTTCATACTTTATTCTTAGCCGGGACTTATCCCAAAACATGATGCGGGCAGGGTACAAATAATTGTCTTCTCGAAATCCTCGCTTCTTATTTTTGAACGTCTATGATGTTTTTGCCCTGGGACCGAGATATATGGCATCTTTGTTACGAGAGAAGGGCTATGATGTTCATTTCCTGAATTTTAAATTGATGCTGGCCCGGCCCACTTCCCTCAAAGAATATCCTGCCATGAAAAAGAAACTTCGCGAACAATATGGCTATTTTATAGTGCAGAATTTTATGAGAAAGAAATACTTTCTGCCTTCTGATAATGCCTATACTGAAAAAGAAGTAAAACTGTGTACAGAACATGTGAAAAATATAAACCCTGATTTTATCTGTATGAGTGTGCAATCAGCCAATCTTCATATTTGCCGTTTTTTAACCACCACCATTAAAGAAATATTTCCTGAAGTACAAGTAGTATGGGGTGGTATAGTTCCTACTTATCAGCCAGAAGAATCATTGGGATATGCTGATATTGCCTGTAGAGGGGAGGGGGAATATCCTTTGTTAGAACTCGCTACTGCCCCCACCAGAACAGATATTAAAAATCTGTGGTTCAGAACTTCCCGGGACAGGATTGTGAGGAATGCAGTTCGTCCTCAGATCGAAA